>JAITBO010000179.1 GCA_031283505.1 Treponema sp.
TTGGGTATCTGCCGGGACTGCATCAGGGGCTGGGCGGACTTGAGCATACCAAAGAGGAGGCCCGAAAGGGCGGTCCCCCAGGCCGTGCTGTTCCCCACAAGGGCCACGGCTATGCCGTCAAAGCCGTACCCGTCCTGGACCGCCAGGACCCGTCCCGCAGGGAAGACCCCTAGGGAAACCGCCGCTCCCGCCAGGCCGGCGAAGGCCCCGGCAATGGCCATGGAGGCGGTGACGGCGGTGTTCACGTTGATGCCGCCGTAGCGGGCAGCGTCCTTGTTGAAACCTGTGGCCCGCAGGGTATAACCAAACCGGGTCCTTCCCATGACGAACCAATAAAACACCACCGCCCCCAAGGTAAGGTAAAGGCTGTAGTTGAGCCTGGAACCGTTGGTAAGGGATGCGAGAAAGGGGCTCGTGAGCCGGGCGGTGGGGGGGAAATCTGGGGTCCTGAAGGTATTGGCCCCGGGAATCATCAGGGTAAAAAACCGGGAAAGGTACTGGGCTATGTAGTTCATCATGATAGTGGCCACCACTTCGGACACGCTGAACCGGGCCTTGAGGAAACCCACGACGCCTCCCCAGACCGCCCCTGCGGCGATCCCGGCCAGCACCGCCAGAACCCAGTGGAACACCGGGACGCGGGGTCCGAAGATGGCCACAAACTGAGCGGCGGTCAGGCCCGCGACATACTGGCCTTCGGCCCCTATGTTGAAGAGCCCTGTCCGGGCGGCGAAGCCCATGGAGAGGCCGCAGAGGATGAGGGGGACGGCGCTCACGAGCCATTCCCCCACGTACCGGGCGTTGTGGGTCCCCCGACGGAGGTCCCACCCCGAAACCACCTGGAATATGGCGGAGTACATACCCGCAGGGTTCCTGCCCACAAGGAGGATGAGGACCGTAGCCACCAAAAAGCCCAGAAGCACCACCGTTACGGAAAGGAGGGCGCCCGAGCCGGTAAAAGCCTCCAAAAGAACGCCCCGGCCACGAAGGGGGGGCCGTGTTTTTTCAGGCATGGACGCCTCCCATCATGGCCCCTATGCGGCGTTCGGTCGCCTCCCCAGCCGGGACCACCCCCACCACGGAGCCCTTTGAAATCGCCGCGATACGGTCGCAGAGCCCCAGTATTTCGTCCAGTTCAAAGGAAATCAGAAGCACCGCCCGGCCCTTGTTCCGTTCCTCCACGATACGCCTGTGGATATATTCGATGGCTCCCACGTCCAGTCCCCGGGTAGGCTGGGATACAATAAAAAGCTCCGGGGAAAGGCTCAGTTCCCGGGCTATGATGGCCTTTTGCTGGTTTCCGCCGGAAAGATCGCCGGTGCGGGTCAGGGGGCCTTTTTCGGCCCGGATGTCAAACTGATCGATGAGGTTTTGGGCAAAAGGAGGCTTGCGGTATCCCTTGAGCATGAGGTTCTCGTAAAGGCAAAAGTCCAGGACCAGGCCGTAGCGTTGCCTGTCATCGGGGACATAGGAGATCCCCATTTTGATGCGTTCGGCTATGCCCGTGCGGGTGATGTCCCGGCCCTTGAACAGGATGCGGCCGGACTTGGCCGGGAGGAGGCCGTAAATGGCGGCGGCAAGCTCCGACTGTCCGTTGCCGTCCACCCCGGCCACGCCGACTATCTCTCCGGCGCGTACCTCCAGGGAAAAGCCGTTTACCGCCGGAAGCCCCCGGGAATCGGCGACCCGGAGGTCCTCGATGCGAAGAACAGCCGGACCGGGACTGGCGGGCTTCCGCTCAACGGTAAAACTGACCGCCCGGCCCACCATCTTTTCCGCAAGCTCCATCTCGTCCGCGTCCTTCACGGTTACCGTGTCTATGGTCCTGCCCCGGCGCAATACCGTACACCGGTCGGCCGCGGCTTTAATTTCCTTTAATTTATGGGTGATGAAGATGATGGTCTTCCCTTCCGCCTTGAGGCGGTTGAAGATGATCAGAAGTTCGTCTATTTCCTGGGGGGTTAAAACCGCGGTTGGCTCGTCAAAGATGAGGATGTCCGCGTTCCGGTACAGTATCTTGAGGATTTCCACCCGTTGCTGCATACCCACGGTGATATTTTCGATGCGGGACCGGGGGTCCACCGCGAGGCCGTAGGCGGCGGAAAGCTCCGCAGTCTTCTTTTCTGCGGCGGCCATGTCCAGGTTTCCGAAACGGTTCCGGCATTCAAGGCCCAGGACGATGTTTTCCGCCACGGTAAAATTATGCACCAGTTTGAAGTGCTGGTGAACCATCCCTATCCCCAGGGCAATGGCGTCATTGGGGCTGTGGATAACCGCCTCTTTCCCACGTATCCTGATGACACCGCCGTCAGCTTCGTAAATGCCGAAGAGGACGGACATGAGGGTGGATTTGCCCGCCCCGTTTTCCCCCAGAAGGGCGTGGATTTCTCCTTCCAGGACCGTCAGGTTCACCCGGTCGTTGGCCACAACGCCGGGAAAAACCTTGGTTATGCCGATCATCTCAATGGCGGGGATGTCCACGGGAACTCCTGTTTTTCAGCAATGCGGCATTGTATGCCCGCCCGGGGCGGACGCGCAAGGGATAGAGCGGAAATCCTTTTTTGCCTGCCACAGGCAGGCAAAAAAGATTGGAACGATAGCCCGGTCTTTTCCGGAAACGAAGTTTCCCGGAAAAGATGCGCCCGGATTCCTCTCTTTACCTTTCTTCTAGTCGTCCAGGGCTTTCAAATTCCGGGGGAAGCCGGGCAGTTTTTTGGCTTCTCCGTTGGTGGCGGCGATGGCGATCCCGCCGGAGATGATCCGGACCTTTATTTTTTCAAGCTCGTCAACAATATCCCCGGTAAGCGCGGGATTGGTGGTGGAATACCCTACCCCGTCAGCCTTGGCGTCGAAGGTGATGACTTCGCCCTTGAAGG
This sequence comes from Treponema sp., assembly GCA_031283505.1. The sequence continues at coordinate 2,877 of JAITBO010000179.1, forward strand.
TGTTGTTCCTGACCGCGCTGAGGGCGTAGATCAGGCTGGTTTCCACCCGTTTGATCATGGACGTGAGGACCGCCGATTCGGTGGCGCTGTAACGGCCTTCCTCGTACTGATCCGAGTCCACCCCTATAGCCCACACGTTCTTCCCGGCCTCGCGGTACTGCTTGGCCTGGGCTATGGCGCCGTTCCCGCTGGCCCCTGCGGCGGAATAAATGGCGTATACCCCGGAATCGTACCAGTTCATGGCCTGGGTTTTGGCCAGATCCGCCCTTCCCCAGTCATTCACGTAGTAGTCCACAATATCGGCGTTGGGAAACACCGACAGTATCCCCTGGACATAGCCGACCTCGAATTTGGTGATCGTAGCACCGGGGACGCCGCCTATAAACCCGAACCGGGGATTGGCAATGCCGTCGGCCTTGGCCTTGAGTGCGGCGGCCACTCCCACCAAGTAGGACCCTTCGTGTTCGGCGTACACCGCCTGCATGACGTTGGGCAGGTTCACCCAATCCACGTCAACGATCAGGTACTTCTGATCCGGGTTGCCGCCGGCTACTTCCGTGAGGGCGTCGGCAAAGGTAAAGCCCGTTGTTACGATGAGATCGTAGGCTTCGTCCGTGGCCTGCCTGAGGTTGGGAATGTACATATCCTGGGTCTGGGCGGTTATCACCTCGTAGAGGGTTCCCCTCCGGGTGGGATTCTCCCAAGTGTCGCCGTAAAACTCCAGTATGCCCCGCCACGCCGCAGCGTTGAAGGATTTGTCGTCTATCCCCGTCGCGTCGGTCAAAAGACGCGCCGTCACCCCGCCGCCCGCCTGGACGGAAGCCGCAGGAGAGGCGGATGCCGATGAAGCCGGGGCGGGCTTGTTACAAGCCGCGAGGCTCAAAGCCACCGCAAGCGCTCCGGTCAGGACCGCGAATTTAAATTTCCCTTTCATTACAGTATTCCTCCAATTCATTTAAAAAAAATTCTTAAAAACAAACCATTTTTAGCATACACCTACATATATTGAAAGATCAAGAAACCTGGTTTTAACCTCTAGCTCCGCCTAAATTTATCCCCTCCGATCAATTTTTTCCATTAAGCCTGTCCTCCCCCTGGAAGGATAGAAAGGGCGAGGGAAACCTGATAAGATTGTAGTTAGAAAAACTATCAACCAGGAGACTCTCGCCATGAAAACTATATGCCAAATCATTGTAGGAACGCAAGGGCTTCTTAACGTCTCATACGATCTTACCGGATGTTATGCGGATTCACGGATGTACCGGGTAAAGCGATGTTTTCCCGGGTTCTGACGTTTTTGTCAGAGCGGGGATACTTGAGCAAACTCTGGATGGAATAGTGTCCATGGCCCATAAAGACCTGGTGGTATATCATGTAAACCGGGACTCGACAGCGATAGAGGCACGGGAGAAGGCAGTTAAAAACGCGGCGAAAGCCCCCAAAAACCAACGGTTATAGAAAACAGACAAAGCAGGACGTTAAAACATCTCTTGAGGGAATTGACAAGGAATGCGCGTGGAGATGCAAGAAAAACAGTGAAGGGAATGTATCCTTTTGTAAAGGCTATGATAATATAGTTATCAGAACAAAAACAGGGAGGGATTATCATGGTATTAGCGCCGCTAAAATGTCCACATTGCGGAAGCGACAATCTAAAGAAGAATGGAACATCCAGGAACGGCAAACAACGCTTTTTGTGCGGCAAT
>JAITBO010000218.1 GCA_031283505.1 Treponema sp.
CAGCATACAATATCAGGGTAATGACCGGTAGTGTATTAAAAGCAATAGCATAATAATAGGGAGGCGGTGATTTGTTATGAGCAAGAGGGGGAAGTGTTTTTAAAGAATGGTGCAACACATGAGAAACAGGAATAAAATCCCCGCTACAATAAGAAACAAGTATATGTTGACTTTGATGTTGTTTACTGTAGGTCGTCCTGGAAAAACCCAAACGAAAATCATGTTTTTTTAATACTTTATAGACAGACTCTATATAGCGTACCTAGTATCCAATACCGCTATATGTAGCGTATATTGCAATTCTGATTCTTATTTGTACACTATATGTAGTGTATATAAAGATAAAATGACCACATATATGGTGGCGTGAACGGTTACAAAAAAGTTAAAAACGGTGCCAGGCACCGTTTTGTTGGTTCGTGGTTTTTTCTCAATCTTCCGCGCAAGGGATAGAGCGAAAATCCTTTTTTGCCTGCCAGGGCAAAAAAGATTGGAGCGATAGCCCGGTCAGACCTGAAAGGTCTGATGAGCCCATCTTCGTATGGAGATGCCGTTAAATTATTTCCTTACAGCACAGATTGAAAGGCCTGATGAGCCCAAATTTTTCCTCCGGTTCGTGATTTTTTTCTTCAAAAAGCTTGTCCCGGCGGGTCAAAAAGCCTATTATTGCGGAAAACACTATTTAAGGAGATTTTATGCCTGACATTACGTTTGATATTTTAAAACATTACGGCGTCATATCCGAAGACAGAAAAGGCTGGAAAATGGAACTTAACCTGGTCTCCTGGAACGGACGGACCCCTAAATTCGACCTCCGGGACTGGGCGCCGGATCATGAAAAAATGGGTAAAGGCGTCACCTTTACCCGTGAAGAAGCCGAAACTCTGACGGAACTGCTGAAACTCGCCCTTACATAGAAAACAGGGACTGGGGGTCAGGCGTATTCCGTATGTCGGCTATCGCTTTTTGGGCCAACCGGTCGCAGCGTTCGTTGAAACGGTTACCGAAGTGACCTTTAACCCACTTCCATTGGATGGAATAGCGGACGGTTGCCACGTCAAGACGCTGCCAAAGGTCCTGGTTTTTGACTGCCTTTCTATCGCTGGTCCGCCAGCCGTTCTTTTTCCACGAGACAATCCACTCGGTCATCCCTTTTTGGACGTACTGGGAGTCGGTGTGGACTATCACTTGTTTTGGGGCTATGTTCAGCTTGGAAAGCATCTCCAGGGCCCGGAGCGCGGCGGTCAGTTCCATCCGGTTATTGGTGGTGTCCACTTCGGCGCCCCATTTCTCCACGATGATCTCCGATTCTTTCGCCCGTTCCCGGAGAATCAGATACGCCCAGCCTCCAGGACCCGGATTTCCCGAACAGCCGCCATCAGTGTAAATATGTATATCCATAGCCATTTTGCCTTTCCATCCGGTAATCCGCTAACAGCGGATAGCGGGCTCCCATTTTCCCGATTTGGCGGAAGCAAAAACGGCGTCCAACACAGCCATGTTGGCAACTGCATCCGATACAGGTGTTGGAACCTCGGTTTTACCGATAATCGCCTCCGCAAAGGCGTCAAATTCCAAAAGATACTGGCTGGCGATTTCGGTTTCGATGTGCCGCTCGCCCAGGGGGGTGGCCACGGTAACTTCTCCGGGCACATCGCCGTACATATTGAAGGGCACCTGAATCGAGAGGCTGCCGCCGGTTCCAAATGCGGTTACCCGCTGATAAGGGAAGAACTGGGTACCGATGGTAAAGGTCGAAACCCGGCCTCCGCCAAAGTCCAGCAAAGCCGAAACCAGAATATCGGTCTTAAAGACCGGGTCCCGTACAAGGGTCGCCGCTGCCCGTTCGGGTTCCCCTCCCATAAGGAACCGGGCGGAGGATACGGTATAACACCCTATGTCCAGGACGGCGCCGCCCCCGGACGCCGCAATGTTGCGGATGTTGAAAGGGTCCTTGTTGTCGTAAGAAAACACCCCGTTGGTACTGACTATGGTTCCCAGTTCCCCGGACTGGACTATGTTCTTTGCACATCGCCATTGAGGGTGAAACCGGTACATGAAGGCTTCCATGAGGGGAATCCCTTTTTTTGCGCAATATTCCGCCGCTTCCGCCGCCTCCCGCGCATTGAGGCCGATAGGTTTCTCGCAGAGGACGGGCTTGCCCGCATCGGCGGCCTTTTTGATATATTCCAGGTGCAGATGGTTTGGCAGGGGATTATAAACAAAGTCCACCCGGGGGTCCGCCAGCATATCTTCATAAGAACCGTAGGATTTCGTAAAATCCCAGGCTGCGCCAAATGCCTCCGCTTTAACCGCGTCCCTTGAGGCTATGGCATAAGGCTCTACCAGCAGGGATTCCCTGAGGGGCACAGCCACCCGCAACGCATAATGCTTTGAACAACCAAGCACGCCCATCCGCAACTTTTCCATAACAACTCCTCCCGGAGGTAAATTTTTCCCTCAAGATGATTATCAGGGGATTTATAAACAAAGCATATATTGTAAAAAAATACAACGGTTTTATGGCGTTACGAAAGAACCGCTGGTTGCATTCGCTCATTTTGTCCCGGTAGGCGGTAGAGATGAGCCGTAGGATCCTGAAAAACCGGTCAAATCGGACTAAAGTTCGGTCGGTTTTTCCAGTAAATCCAAGGAAGCTGTTCCAAAAACTGAAGTTTTGAAACAGCCTCAGATGACAATCCGGCCCTAAACAGGAAAAATCTGATTCATATCCTTTTATCTAATTGACTTTTTTTACTTTCTTTTAGTATTTTATAAGTGTTCCTCGTTTTATGATTAAAGAGGGACTAATCCATTTCATACTAAACCGGTGCGTTCGCGGCCAGGAGCGGGTCCTGATGTTGTCCGAAAACCCGGTAATAAAGAGGAGAAAAAGAATTATGGCTAAACAGTTGTTGTTCAACGAAGATGCCCGGCGCAAGTTGCTGTCCGGGGTTGAGCAGATTTCCAAGGCAGTGAAAGTTACCCTTGGCCCCAAAGGGCGGAATGTCCTCCTGGACAAGAAATTCGGCGCCCCTACCGTAACTAAAGACGGCGTTTCGGTCGCAAAAGAAGTGGAACTGGAAGACCCGTATGAGAACATGGGCGCCCAGCTTTTAAAAGAAGTGGCGACCAAAACCAACGATGTGGCCGGTGATGGTACTACCACCGCCACGGTTCTGGCGTATTCCCTGGTTAAAGAGGGACTCAAGTCCGTAGCTGCCGGGATGACCCCCATTGAACTGAAGCGGGGCATCGACAAAGCGGTAGAAATTGCCGTGGAAGAAATCAAAAAAAATGCCAAGGAAATCAAAGACAAGGAAGAAATCTCCCATGTCGCTTCGGTTTCCGCCAACAACGACAATGAAATCGGGAACACCATTGCCGATGCCATGGAAAAAGTCGGCAAAGACGGGGTAATCACGGTGGAAGAGTCCAAAACTATGGACACCACCATCGAGTTTGTGGAAGGTATGCAGTTTGACCGGGGTTATATCTCCGCCTATTTCGTCACTGACCGGGACACCATGTCCACAGTCTATGAAGATGTGTATATTCTCATCCACGACAAAAAGATCTCTTCGATGAAGGACCTTCTTCCCCTCCTGGAAAAGGTCGCCCAGAGTGGCAAGCCCCTCCTCATCATTGCCGAGGATGTGGATGGCGAAGCCCTCTCCACCCTGGTGCTGAACAGTCTCCGGGGTACGCTGAAAACCGTGGCCGTCAAAGCGCCCGGTTTTGGGGATCGCCGCAAAGCCATGCTGGAAGACATTGCCATCCTCACGGGCGGCGAAGTGATCACCGAAGAACTGGGCATCAAGCTTGAAAACACCGATATTTCCCAGCTCGGCAAGGCCAAGACCGTCAAGATCGACAAGGACAACACCACCATCATCAACGGCGCAGGTAAGGCCAACGAGATCAAGGACCGTATCGCCCAGATCAAAGCCCAGATTGAGGACACCACCTCCGACTATGACCGGGAAAAACTTCAGGAACGGCTGGCCAAGCTGGCCGGCGGCGTGGCGGTGATCAACGTGGGTGCCGCTACCGAAGTGGAACTGAAAGAGAAGAAGCACCGGGTGGAAGACGCTCTCTCCGCAACCCGGGCGGCCATTGAAGAAGGCATAGTCCCCGGCGGCGAGATTGCCCTTATCCAGGCGGCCATTGCCCTGGACAAAGCCGACATCTCCGGCTTCACCGATGACGAGAAGCAGGGTTTCAAAATCGTCAAGCGCGCCCTGGAAGAACCCATACGCCAGATCGCCGAAAACGCCGGACTCGACGGCGCGGTCATCGCTGACCGGGCTAAGGGCGAAAAGAAAGGCGTGGGCTTTGATGCCGCCAAAATGGAATGGGTTGACATGGTTAAGGCCGGCATCATAGACCCGGCCAAAGTAACCCGTTCCGCCTTGCAGAACGCCGCTTCTATCGCCAGCCTCCTTCTGACCACCGAATGCGCCATTACGGACATCCCTGAAAAGAAGGAAGCTCCCGCCATGCCCGGCGGCGGAATGGGCGGTATGGGAGGGATGGACTACTAAAGAACTGTAAAATAAAATGCACAACATTTTATTTATGTACAGTTTCTAAACCCTCTGAGGCTTACCTTAAAGCCGATCCGGTAAACAAGAGCCGTCCGCAAGGGTGGCTCTTTTGTTTGGGAGCAGGATTAGGACACGCTGTTTGATGATGAAATAGATTTCCTTGCTCTGGTTTGAATAATCCTCTTACCTTTTATATCCAGGGAGTATTATTTTTCATTCGAGGCTGTTCCAAAAACGTGCGCATTTAGCGCACAGTCAGTCAAATACCCCCGGCAAAGCCGGGGGCTTGAATTCGTGAGCCGCTCAAAGCGGCTTTTGTTGTTTTTCATTCCATCCTATTCTTCCATGCCTTCTTTGATTTGCCCCTTTGCCCTACCCTACTTAATTTAATTTCGTTTTACACATTTATACGCTTGATTACCTTTATCTTGGAACATCATGCTCGGCTCAATTTATCCTATATCGGAGCAGCCTTTTTGCCTTGTACTGCTACAACATCCAGCACTGTACAAATTTGAAAACTTTTAATACTCCCGTAAAAGTCAAACTTTTATAGTCACCCCGGCAAAGCCGGGGGTTTACCAATTTTAATTATCCCCGCCTCATCCATCACTTTTTCTGTGTTGAAATAACAGCCTAAACAGTTGTAGCGTTCAATTCGCTCTGCATTGAAGCAGCGATTCGTTCTTGTACCATTTCACTGATAATATCCGCCGGGGTTTTGTGGTCGGCTATCGCCTTGCTCGACAGGTAATTGGCAGTAAAACTATCAACTGTTATCGAATGAGCGGCTTTTTTACACTGCGTAAAATAACCTGTCCCGTTGGGGCCTGGCTTAGGGGGATTTTTTGTCCATTTCTCATCCAGTCTGGCCGCTTCTTCATTAGTCATTTTCATCATGGTCAGTCCTCCGGTTTTAATAGGTGGTGATAGATACTCCTGCACGGCATCGCATGGAATACATTTACATGGCAATCGCCCATAACATTGTACAAAATTTCAAGGGGATTGGCCTTGCGGTCAAAGCCGATGAGCAGATATTTATCCCGTGCGTCCTCATCGTCGGCTTCGTCCAGAAGGCCATCGTATACAACCGTATCAAAAGCCCCCCTGATGTCGCCTCGCTCACGCCGTGTTTGAAGGCGTCGGGATTGAACTCAATAACAAAGTCCATATTTCAAATATACCCCAATTTCCGCCCAAAAACCTTACCCCGCCTCACGGCACGACCGCCTCGACGATTTCCCCGAAAGGCCCCTTGCCCCCTTCCTCCGGGGCTTCCCACCGCCCGCAGTAGTAGGCCTTCTTCCCCCGGTCGGCCTCGTCAAAGTCGTTCACCCAGGGGCTGGCCGTGTCAAAACCGGAATTGATAAGATCCTTAACCGTCGCCGGGTAATGGTCAAGAAGAGCCCAGCGGATCTCAATCCCCGCCACGCCGTCCGGCTTCCCCTGGCGCTCGCTCCCCCGGTCCCGGTAATGCACCAGGTGCCGCCGGGGCGTTCCCGTGTCAACCTCAAGCTCCGGCACCGTCTCCGGCAGGGGTCGTTTGCTTTTGGTCGTCTTGTACACCGGAATCCGCACCGCCACCCGGTCCTCCTCGGAAACCGCGGGGTTCCGCGCAAGATAGGCCTGCACATATACCCGGAACGCCTTCTCGCACCCCTTGCGGGCGTCCTTTTTACGCTCCATGTCTACCTTCCCGTAGTTCGGATCGGAAAGTTTGGCAAGCGCCGCCTCAAAATCAGCCAGCGGCGTTTCCAGGGTCAGCTGGGGGCTGGGGGAACGCTCCAGCCGCTGAAATGCGCCAGGGAGTAAGCGTAAAGGTTCTTCGCCCACTCCAAAAATTGCCCGTCGTTGGACAGAATGTAGTCTTTATTCGGAAGTCTGGTTTAATACCCCGGAGCTTGCTCCGGCACAAATAACGCAACGTTTACAAAAATTTGGTATTAAACCCAAGAACCCGCTCACCGGTTCGCGGGGGAGGGTATAATCGGACCGAA
>JAITBO010000221.1 GCA_031283505.1 Treponema sp.
GCCTTCCCCGTTGTGCCGCCGTTTCTGAACCCGTATCTTCCTTAGTTTTTTCAGTTCTTCCCATTGTTCCGGAGTAAAGTCGTATTCCTGCCCCTGGATATAGGACTGGACCCCGATATGCTCCAATGGTTTTATACATAAAACCTTCATACTAACTCCTTTAAGAAACTGCCCCCATTGCTGAGGGCATATTGTTACTCATCGTTCTTCGGACCGGGTTCGAACCAGGCTTCAAGCGCCTGGGCGTCACGGGCGGCGGCGGGATCGTTTGCGGCTTCAAGAATGACATTATCAACGGCGCTGTCCGCCTGATAAAGCCGTACCGGTTCTTTCACAATATCTCCGACGCTGGCAACAATGGGGACCGCATCGTTACCGGCTGTAAACGCTCCGACTCCCAGGGTACGGGCTTTGAACTGTTCATTGTGAGAACCGTGTGTGGAGGGGAACCAGGGCGCTTCGTCTATGAAGCTGTTGGTCTGTGCAAGCTCGCTGATTACCTCAGCGGCGTTCAGGTTCCCGGTTGCCTTGTTTACTTCGGCAAGCGTAACCTTTTTATTAAGGGCTAAAAGGGCCATAACGCGCCTCCTGGACCTTACCCCATCCGGCGGATACAAAGATGGGAACGAAAGACAAAGAACGGCGGGTATACCCGAAGGAGTTCAAGGCCGAAGCGGCGGCATTGGCAGAGAAGCATGAGAAGCCGGTGCGCCGGGTGGCGGCGGGTTTGGGCATCAGCGAGAACATGCCCCGCCGGTGGATACAGCAGCCCCGGGAGGCCGGAGGCCCAGGCTTGCCCCCCTTCCCCGGACACGGGCGGCCGAGGGGCGGGGGGCTTGCCCGCCTGCGGAAGGGAGTCAAGGCGCTGAGGGAGGCGGATGAAACCCTAAAAAAAGCGGCGGCCAGCCCGTCGCCGAAAGGCCGAAGACCGCCCACGATGCCCTGGATTATCGACAGGTCTATGTCGATGCCTATTACCCCTACAACCTTCCCGTTGTTTTTTATGGGAACCATTATGTTAGAGGGGATATAGGGTATGCAAGGAGACAATATGACCGAATACAGCGTTTTATTGACCTGGGATGACGAAGCCTATGTCTGGCTTGCGTCCAGTGAAGACGTGCCGGGCCTCGCTCTGGAAGCAGGCTCTCTCGACGCACTCATGGAGCGTGTGAAATACGCGGTTCCTGATCTCCTGGGCCTCAAGGGCACGGACATTAAAACCAACTTCAAAGCGGAACGGCTTGCCGAGGCGCATGTTTAATAATGGCGGAGTATGAAAAGAAAGTCCGGGAAGTTCTGAAACAGCGTGGATTTGTTTTTCATCATCACGGCAGGGGTGATCATGACGTATGGTTCAAAGCCCCCGCTCGGGCATCCGGCTGTTTTCCCGTAAACCCATCACGTTTTTCACGATTTCACGATTTTTTTATTGACAGGCCGCGGAAAAAGCGTGGTATAATGCGCTGTGGCAAATAACCGTATGACGATAACAGGATTGCGTCTTTTTACCCGCGCCGCGTCTTCTTCACTTGTTCCTTGTTCCCCGGTCATGCGTAATTCCTTTACCCCCCCATATAGTATAAGCACGGTATCAACAGCACTGTATAAAGCGTCTAGTCCGCTCCCCGGTTCAAAAAGCATATGCCTTCCCGTAGAAAGTGGAATTTTCGTTGTAGAAAGGATCCTTTTTGCCGTAGAAAGATCTCTTTTTGCCGTGGAAAGTTTGAGGTTATTTTTCCCTATCTTTCTTTAGATGTCTTTATCGGACATTATCTATTTCTATACCCTATAACAACTTGACAGATTCCCTTTAGTCATGGTTAACTATCTTTAGCTGTATGTATCGGTTTTTCGGTAGATTTTTGTAAGCAAATAGATAGCAAATGAGGAGGAACTCATGGGCGTAAATATCTGGATAAACCGTGGAAAAGTCTTTCTGGACATATACCATAACGGGCGCCGCCGCCGGGAACGGCTCGCTCCACTGGAACTGTGCGGGGGTACCCAGACCGATAAAGAAACCCTGCGGCTTGCGGGGATAATCAAAGCCAAGCGGGAGCAGCAACTTTTTTCCGGGGAATACGGCCTTCTGGACCCTTCGGGCGGAAAAATAACCCTATACGAGTATTGGAAATCGTATGCGGAAAAACGGGAAGATTCCCCAATGCGCTATGCCTTAAAATATCTTGAGAAATACCCCCGGGCGCTATTAAGCTTAGCGCCATAAATGAGCAATGGGTTTCAGATTTCCAGGATTGGCTGCTTAAAAAAATGCGTTGGCCCAGGGTTCCGTTGCTTTATATTCCCGATTATTCCGAACCGTTTTACACCAGGCGGTTAGGAATCGGCTGATCCCCCGTAACCCCGCCGAAGGGGTAGGGGGATCAGGGCTCCGGATTCAAAACGGGCCTACCTGGATTCCGGGGAAATCCAGAAACTTTCCGATACTCCCCTGCACGGCTCCTTGGGCGGCGAAATACGCCGGGCCTTCCTTTTCGCCTGTTTCGTGGGGCTGCGGATTTCGGATATTAAAACCTTACAATGGGGAGATATTGATCACGGGCAAATTGAAAAACGCCAAAAAAAGACAAAAACCATCGCCTACATTCCCATAAACGAGACAGCCTGGGGGATTATCAATGACGGGACCATCCACAACCACCAAGAGCCGATCTTTCCCCTTCTGGCCGCAACCGCCCATAAAACAAACCACTACCTTAAAAAATGGGTAACTCTGGCCAGAATAGGCAAAACCATAGGATGGCATACTGCCCGCCATACTTTTGCGGTACTCTCTTTGGAAGGGGGCGCCGATATTTACACCCTGTCAAAGCTTCTGGACCATGCCAACGTAAAGACAACTGAGATATATGCCAAAGCAACCGATAAGATGAAACGGGAAGCGGTGGAAGGGCTTCCCAAGATAGTTATTAAATAAAACCCCGCCCGGGAGGGAAGGAAGAAAAACCCCCCGGATGGGGAAGAAAGCCTATTATTTCCAGGAGTTAGGAATAGACGCATAATCTGACAGCAATGTACAGTTATAGAAACAAACGTATCCCGCATAGATTCCCATAAACCGGTTCCATAATTTTTGACCTGAACCGTCTACCGGCGTGTTCCCGCTCAAATTAGTACAGTTCATAAATGTTTTGTTTAAGGTATAATAAAAATTACTCGTTAGGCTGCTAAGGAAACTGGCCGGAATGGAAGTCAGGGAAG
>JAITBO010000324.1 GCA_031283505.1 Treponema sp.
TGGCCTACCGTGGACAGACGGAGCGAAAACTGGCAAGAGATGCTGGAACGTGGGCTCCTCATCCGAACGGAGCGGGGTTATCGCATCGGTATGGACTTTCAGGGGAATACCGTCCATTACGATGCCACCAACCCGGAGGCCCGATCCTACATCTGGGAAAAGGTGAAAAAGAACTACTACGACAAGGGGGTCAGGATCTTCTGGCTTGACGAGGCGGAGCCGGAATATTCGGTCTACGACTTTGACAACTACCGCTACCACCTGGGACCGGATATTCAGATTGGTAACGTATACCCCCTCATGTACGCCAAAACTTTTTTTGACGGCATGAAGGCGGTGGGACAGGACAGCATCCTCAATCTACTCCGTTGTGCCTGGGCGGGGAGCCAGCGTTACGGTGCCCTGGTCTGGTCCGGGGACATCCATTCCACCTTCGAGAGTCTGCGGAATCAGCTTGTCGCAGGACTTAACATGGGTATCTCGGGAATACCCTGGTGGACCACCGATATCGGCGGTTTCTTCGGCGGCGAGGTGACGGACCCTCATTTCCACGAACTCTTCATCCGCTGGTTCCAGTGGGGTTGCTTCTGCCCGGTGATGCGGCTTCATGGTTACCGGGACCCCATCAAAGCCCAGTACGGAACTACCGGCGGGGCCACCTGCCGTTCCGGTGCCGACAACGAAGTCTGGTCCTTTACCGGTGAGGTCTACGAAATTTGCAAAAAGTATCTTTTCCTCCGGGAAAAACTGCGGCCCTACGTGACGGTACAGATGCAGGCCGCCCATGAAAAAGGAACCCCGGTGATGCGGCCCCTGTTCTACGATTTTCCCGACGACAAAAGGTCCTGGGAGACCGAGGACCAGTTCATGTTCGGTCCCAACTACCTTGTGGCGCCCATCCTCTTTGAAGGGGCCAGGGAAAGAGAGGTCTATCTTCCTGCGGGGCAGCGTTGGACAGATGTCTGGACCGGCAAGGTCTGTGAAGGGGGGCGGATCGTCACCGCAGCCGCGCCGCTGGACAGAATCCCCGTTTTCAGCCGGGACGGTACGGCCTTTGAATAAGGAAGAGACATGAAATTCCGGGATGGCTATTGGGAAATAAGGGAAGGGGTACAAGCGTTCCATCCCGTAGAAGTATTGGACGCCGTGGCGGACACCGGAGGGACGGAAGATCCGGGTCCTGCCCTCACCCTCTACTCTTCCTGCAAAAGGTCCGAAAACCGGGGGGACCGGATAGGGGGGCCTCTCCTTACCCTGCGTCTCGGTTCCCCCATGAAAGACGTGCTCCATCTCCGTATGTATCACCACCGGGGCGGCCTGTGCCGGGGACCGGAATTCGGCGTCCCCCCGGATACGGAGGGGCTGGCCCTGCTGCCCGGTCCGGCAGGCGGTACGGAATACTGCTTTGAGGCCGGTTCGCTTTCGGCGGCCATTGCTGCGGAGGGGGATTGGCGGCTGGTTTTTAGCCTGCGGGGAGAAAAACTCACCGAGCTTTCGGGAAGGAATTCGGGGTACTTTATCGATCACGGTCGCCCTTTTATGGCCCAGTACCTGGGGCTTTCGGTGGGAGAAACGATCTATGGCCTGGGAGAACGGTTCACCCCCTTTGTCAAAAACGGACAGACGGTGGATATATGGAACGAAGACGGCGGAACCGCCAGTGAACAGGCCTACAAGAACATCCCCTTTTACTTGAGCAGCCGGGGTTATGGGGTGCTGGTCAATAACCCCGGCAGGGTTTCCTTTGAAGTCGGCAGTGAGGTGGTCAGCGCGGTCCAGTTCTCCGTTCCAGGGGAGATTCTCGACTATTACCTTATCGTGGGCAGTGAGATGAAAGAGGTGATCCGCAGCTATACGGCCCTCACCGGACGGCCTGCCTTGCCGCCGGCCTGGTCCTTCGGGCTCTGGCTCTCTACTTCCTTCACTACCGACTACGATGAAAAAACGGTGAACGCCTTCATCGACGGTATGGCGGAACGGCGGATTCCCCTTTCGGTGTTTCACTTCGATTGTTTCTGGATGAAGGAATGCCAATGGGTGAATTTTGAATGGGACCGGGAACAGTTTCCCGATCCGGAAGGGATGTTGGCACGGCTTCACGGCCGGGGGTTGCGGATCTGCGTGTGGATCAACCCTTATGTGGCCCAGAAATCGCCGCTTTTCGATGAGGGTATGGCCGGGGGCTATCTGGTAAAAAAACCCTCCGGGGAAGTCTGGCAGTGGGATCGCTGGCAGCCGGGGATGGCTCTGGTGGACTTTACCAATCCCGCCGCCCTCCGCTGGTACCGAAGCAAGCTGCGGCGCCTCCTTGATATGGGGGTGGACTGCTTCAAGACCGATTTCGGTGAACGGATTCCCACCGATGTGGCATGGTATAACGGCGCGGACCCGCAAAAAATGCACAATTACTATACATTTCTCTATAACCAGGCGGTTTTCACTCTTCTTGAGGAAACACGGGGGCGGGGAGATGCCGTCGTTTTTGCCCGGTCCGCCGTCGCTGGAGGCCAGTGTTTTCCCGTCCATTGGGGCGGCGACTGCGCGGCGACCTACGAATCTATGGCCGAGACCCTGCGGGGCGGGCTTTCTCTGGGACTCTGCGGTTTCGGTTTCTGGAGCCACGACATTTCCGGCTTCGAGCAGACCGCCACGCCGGACCTTTTTAAACGTTGGACCGCTTTCGGACTCCTGTCCTCCCACAGCCGCCTCCATGGTAACCAGTCTTACCGGGTCCCCTGGAATTTCGATGAAGAGGCCGGTGAAGTACTTCGCTTCTTTACGGAACTAAAGTGTTCTCTGATGCCTTATCTCTACGGCGCCGCCTTGCAGGCCCACCGCGAAGGGATACCCCTGCTGCGGGCCATGGTACTGGAATTCCCCGGCGATCCCGCCTGTACCTGCCTGGACCGGCAGTATATGCTGGGAGACTCCCTTCTCGCGGCCCCCGTTTTCAGTGCCAATGGCGATGTTTCCTATTACCTCCCTGAAGGCAGATGGACCCGGTTCATCGGGGACCCGGCGACAGAGGAGATCGGGGGAGATGTTGTGGAAGGATGCCGCTGGCACCGGGAGCGCCACGGTTACTTGAGCCTTCCCCTTTTTGTGCGGTCCAATTCGGTGATTCCCCTGGGCGGCGGCGGAGGTCCCGAATACGATTATACCGACGGAGTCTGTTTCCATGTGTTTGAATTGGCCGAGGGGCGGACGATCCGTTCCGTAGTCCCCACCCCCCAAGGCGGGACGGGACTGGAAGTCGCCATAACCCGAGAACGGGACGAATTCAGCGCTGAAGCGGCGCCGGCGCGAAAACCCTGGGGATTGTGCCTCCGGGGTATCCACGTTTTTCGGTCCCTCAGCCCAAGTGTGTCGGCACGGGACAGTTCCCGGGGACTGCTTGTCTCCGTTCCGGCGGGAACCGGAACCCTGCGAGTTGGTCTCTAACCCACGCCCTGTAAGGTAAGTTCCACTATATCACGGATTTTTAAATGACGTTGTCCTGTATAAATACCAAGATAAACGCATAGGAATTTTAACCACAGAGATACACGGAGTTTTTATTACTAATCGGGTTTCATCTCCGTGTCCTCCGTAGTTTTTCCGTGATTTTTTGCCACGAAGTACCGCCATATCAAGGGTACTGTGCCATTAGGTGGTTATTAGCCGGGCGATTTAGGCATACTCTCATTTCTATACGTTTATCCTGTATCAACGACAGCTTTGAAAAAATTTGTGTCAATAACGAGGGAATCGTTCACCCCCTAAAACGTTAAAATTTACAAACAAGAATTTCCCTTTTTTGTCAGAACGAACAAAAATGACTTTTAAAGCCCAAAAATGGTGGATATCCTCCACTACGCCTTGTATGGAGTTCTGAGAGGATTTTATAAACAAGTTGAGCTCTGTAAAATTTTGCATTTTCGTCATGGGGGTGAACGAATCGCTTGTTAATTAGAGGGGTGAAGTAATCGCTGGTTAACGACACCCCCGGGTCAAAGCCTAGGTGGAATACCATCTGAATCCATGACGGCTGGACCCCGGAGAGTATCGCTGGCAGGCTTTCCCTTGATTTCCCCGAATTGCACTTTATCCGGGCGGCGGTCATATTGTTTTCCCCGGTGGACCTTCCCATTTGCCGCTTGCCATTTTTGTCAGGCGTAGTAATAGACCACCCGTTTTCCCGAAGGGAAGACCCGCCAATAAAGCGTGAAATCGTTATGGATTTTCATAAAACCCTCATTTTTGGAAATATGATGTCTTTTGTGGATACACCCCATTTTCCGCCGTAAAAGTATCCCACGAACCAGCGATACGTTAATTCATTACAGGGAATAGAGATAGAGGGTATTGGAAGGTATTCGCAATGGGACAAAACTGCAAAATCTCGATTTTCATATACAGCCGGGGCGTTATCAGCAGGTACAACGTACCGGCGGAGGGCGTTAATACGTTCTCTGAAAGGAGACGGAGACCCGCGAAGCGGGATGTGACGGGCCTAGTAGGTGTCAATAACGAGCGATTCGATCACCCCTTACGGGACCTAATTAACGGGCGATTCGAGCCCCCCCTGCCGGCAAGTTCTGGGACTTTGACATCGGCGAAGAAGGAATCGTGAATAAGGCGTTTGGTCACCTGCGACAGATGGGATTTCTTGTCTTTATTCAGAAAGTCCAGAAATTTTACCCCGTAATACGTTTTGTCGTAATACGCTTTGAAACCTATCTTTTCGCTGAACAGGAACACGATGTGTTTCTTCGCCGGAGGCCGGGGACTGTCAACCTGAAAGGTGTAATTATGAAAGGAGAAGCATCCGCAGTTGTCCGTTTTACGGTCATATTTGGCCGCAAGCAGGGTGTCAAGGTCGAAGCCCGCCGGAACGGGCGCAAAGGCGGTTGTGTCATGGCAGGCAGGCTCCCGGTGAAACCGTTGGTTGAACTCGTTGATGAACCGCGGGAGGGCGGCGTTGGCCTGTTCCATGGCGGTAATGCCGTTCAGCTTGAGCCAGACCGGCAGGCGGCTTTGCAGGGTCTCCCACAGGCGCTCAATGCGCCCTTTGGCCTGGGGGCTTCCGGCGGGAATAAGCTCGCAGCCCAAGGTTTCCGCAATATGGCCGAATTGGGTCTTGTCCAGGATCTTCCCGGCCAGTTGTTCTTCAATCGACCAGTGTTCCGGTTTTTTGGTATTGACGAAATAGATGCCGATTCGGTCGGCATAGAGGGCCTGCGGCGCTCCATAACCCTGTAAAACCGCCCGAAAGGCTTCAAAATACCCCTGAAGACACTCGTGTTCGCACAGGTACAGGGCCAGTATGTCTCCGGTCGCGTCATCCTGAAATCCGTGTAAGGCACACTGAAGACCCCGTCCCAGCCAGTCGAAGGGCGAGGCGTC
>JAITBO010000040.1 GCA_031283505.1 Treponema sp.
GATATCGAGGGGATCATCCAAAAACTCGATTATGTCCGCAATTTGGGATTCAACGCCCTGTGGATCAATCCCTGTTTTGATTCGCCTTTTAAGGACGCCGGGTACGATGTGCGGGATTATAAAAAGGTTGCCCCCCGCTATGGGACGAACGGCGACATCTGCCGGCTCTTTGAGGAGGCGCACAAAAGGGGTATCCGGGTACTGCTCGATCTGGTCCCCGGCCATACCTCGGAAGAACATTCCTGGTTTGCGGAAAGTAAAAAACCGGCGCCCAATGAGTACTGGAACCGTTACATCTGGACCGACAGCTGGATCTACTGGGGCCGGGAAAACATCCGCTTTGTCGCCGGGGAAGCGGAACGGAACGGGGTGTATATTATCAACTTTTTCAAATGCCAGCCCGCTTTGAACTACGGCTTTTTGACGGTTCGGGAGCCCTGGCAGCTTCCGGTGGATCATCCCGGCTGTGCGGCCACAAGGGAGGCTCTTAAGGACATTATGCGTTTCTGGCTCGAAAAGGGCTGTGACGGTTTTCGGGTGGACATGGCCGATTCTCTTGTCAAGAACGACGATGAAAACAAAAGCGGTACCCAGGCTGTCTGGCGGAATATCCGTTCCATGCTGGACGCGGAATTCCCGGAGGCGGCCCTTGTTTCAGAGTGGAGCAATCCCCGCCAGTCCCTGAGGGCGGGCTTTCACATGGACTTTCTGCTCGACCACGAGGGGAGCGGCTACAAAAGCCTGCTCCGGGATTACCGTATGAACGCGGAAAACCGCCCGGCCGGAGAAGACAACAGTTTCTTCAAAAAAGACGGGAACGGGGATATAAGGCGCTTTCTGGATCAATACCTTCCCTGGTACGAGGACACCAAAAACAGCGGTTTTATCAGCCTGATTACGGGCAACCACGACACCCCGCGGGTAAGCGCAAATCTTTCGCCCGGGGAACTGGCCCTAGCCTACTGCGTACTCTTTACCCTGCCGGGGGTACCTTTCCTGTACTACGGCGACGAGATCGGGATGCGCTACCTTTCGCTATCTTCCAAAGAGGGAGGGTATACCCGCACCGGGAGCAGGACGCCCATGCAGTGGAGCAGCGGCAAAAACAAGGGCTTTTCCGCAACGGAACCGGAGCGGCTTTACCTTCCGGTGGATTTAAGCCCCGGCGCACCCACGGTGGAAGAACAGGAACGGGACCCCGCTTCCCTGCTCAGCACCGTCAAGGCCATACTCGCCCTGCGCCACGCTGAAAGCGATTTGCAGGCCAGGCCGAATTTTGCCGTACTCCACGCCGAAAGATGCCGGCTTCCCTTTGTCTATCGCCGGGGCTCCCTTATCCTGGCGGTAAACCCCGGCCTAAAGACGGCGAGCGTGAGACTGGGGCTTGGGGGCCAGGCGCTTTACACCCTGGGCAAATGCAGCCTGGAGGACGGCCTTTGCCGGATGGAGGGGCAGAGTTTCGGGGTGTGGAGGGAATAAATGGTGTCGGTCACCAATTATTTCCCGAAAAAAGATGACTGACACCCCTGCGTTACCCAGTATATTTTTTTCAATAATTTTTTAGCACAAATTTCGTATAACGTCCGGCTGTATATGATGTTTTTGCGGTTACGATAAGAGAAGTACGAAGCAATTCCAGCAGCCACAAAAATGGAACGGAGAAAAACCGCACAAAAGCCGTAAGCCAACTGCGGCTTTTCTCCGCCTGAGCCGCTTTAGCGGCGAAGCATATAGTCCATGTGCAGTTGGACGCCTTCCATATAATGCGCTACCAGTTTCTTGCATACGTCCAAAACTCGTCTATTTCAAGACAATCATAATGAACTTTTTCGGTTTTATTTGATATTTCGTTGAGATGAGTACTGTTAAGACCTTGGTGATACTGATTTTCAGTATAGTACTGATATCCCGAATACCCATTCCCCGGACGAGCATGCTAGTGACCAGGTTGACTAGCCAGGGGTGGCAGCCGTGATAGGTTATTTCATGGATGCTGATGAACGGGCGTCCGCAGGCGGTACAGCGGTAATTTTGTGTGCCATTGCTTTTTTTCCCGTTTCGGGTTATGTGGGGACTATGGCAATGGGGGCATGTGATTGCTATGGTTGTTAGCATCATTTCATAGTACTTTTTATATCCCTGTTCTCATTACCCCTTTATCATACTTTGTAGATCACCACCCAATAATCGAGTACATCAGGATAAGCGTTGTCCTCTTGTCTATACTCCACTCCCGCATCCGCTCGTAAGCACCTCATGAAACCCCTCTAGCTTCCATCGCTGTAGATAATACCCTACTCGTCTTCGGCGCTGTTCACCGGCTCCCTCGTTGTTAAAAACCATCCTATCGGTGACTTCCCCTTGACCGGGCGTTCCTCCTTCGCCTAGATAACCGGTAAAGCTATCGCCCCAGGTAACGTTCAATTGGACCTTACCCCCTGTGGTAGACAGAAAGATAAGCGAGTAATAGAACAGAAGGAGAGAAGACGATGGATAAAACAGACAAAAAAGGCGTGTGTACAGGAAGGAATGCAAAGCCGAGGCAGTAGCCCTGGCGGAGAAACGGGAAAAGCCAATTATCCAGGTTGCCCGGGATTTGAGTATCAACGACACCGTATTGCACCGGTGGATGCAGGTTTCCCGGGAAGCCCACGGGGAAGGGAGGCAGCCCTTTCCCGGACACGCACGGCCCCGAGACGAAGAGTTGGCCCGGCTGCGGAAGGAGAACAGGGCGCTGAAGGAGGCGAATGAAATCCTAAAAAAAGCAGCGGCCATCTTCGCGCAGGGAGCCCCCCAGTGACGGTGTACCGGTTCATG
>JAITBO010000350.1 GCA_031283505.1 Treponema sp.
ATAAGGTTTATCCGGATGTATCATATCCGTCAGGTACTAAATATTTTACTAAGATGTTTAGCGCCTGAAACGGTTTTAAGCCTCAATTCTTTATGGAAAGGAGAAAAACATGAAGAAAATCGTATGTTGTGCCCTCGCGGTACTCCTCGTTTTTACCCTGGTTGGATGCAGCAAGAAGCAGCAGCAAAGTTCCGGTAACGCGGAACTCGATGGCCTCTTGAAAAAGTACTTCGCCGATCAAATGAAGGACGGAGCCGTCAAAGTGGCGGTCGTCCGCAACCTCAACGCCGGCGATCATACCCAGCAGTTCCTCGACGGATGCGTGTCCGAAGGAACGGCCATGGGCTTTATCGTCGAAACTTTCGTTACCAACGGCGACAACGCCAAATGCCAGGAAACCCTGGCCCAGGTGATTCAAAAGGACTACGATGGAATCATCCTTTCCCACGGAGAAGCGGGCTATACTTACGACGCGCTGAAACCCGCCGTGGACAAGGGCATGAAGGTGGTAACCTTCGATTCGGTGCCCTATCTGAACGGCGATCCCAACGGGACGATTCTTACCGGCGCAACCAGCACTGCGCAGGAAGACTACAAGCTTGCCGAGCTTTCCCTTACTTCGATTGTGGAGAATTTCCCTCCCGAAAAACAGCCGATTAAGGTAGTACGGGCCTGGATGGGCCCCGGCGTTCCTCCGCTGGATCGCCGTCAGACCATTTACGACCGCTATGTCCAGGAAGGAAAAATCGTCGAAGTAGCCCTTGTAGGCCCGGTAGATTCTTCCAATCCCCGGGGCGGCACCCAGGATTCGTTCGCCTCGATTCTTCCCCGTTACGCCCCCGGTTCCGTGGACGCCATCTGGGGTTCCTATGACGAACTTGCCAAAGGCTGTCTCCAGGCCCTGGACGACGCGGGACGGAAGGACATCAAGCTTATGTCCATCGACATTTCCAACGACGACATCAACCTGATGTTGTCCCATCCGGACGTATGGGTTTCCACCGCGGCGGTCGATCCCAAACTTATCGGCATTGCCGACATGCGCCTTCTGGCCGCGAAGTTTGCCGGCGAATCCACCCCGGATACCTACAACCTCGATGCCCAGAGCGTCAAGACCAGCCAGCTCAACCCGTCGATCAACATGACCAATATCGCCACTGTGGTACCCGGTTGGGGCCAGGAACAGGGCGTATACGACAGCTATGCCTGGATGGCGGAACTCAAGGCCACCGTGAAGAAGCAGTAGATTTCAGGAGGAACGGAATGTGTAAAAGAAAACCTTCCGTTCCCCCGGAGGAATCAAGGGCCCGATCGATTACAAAGACCGGGCCTTTCCTTATCCGGCGGGTTTCGGGATAATAAAGTATCTCTGCAAAGGGGGCGGCAGATTGGAAGCGCAAAACAAATCAACCCTGAACATGTGGGATATTTCGATTAAATTTCCCGGCGTTAAGGCTCTTTCCCATGTGAACTTCAACATGGAAAGCGGGAAAATCTACGCCCTTGTCGGGGCCAACGGCGCGGGAAAATCGACGTTGATGAAAGTGCTGTCCGGGGTCAACAGCCACTATACCGGGCAGGTTTTTATAAACGGACAGGAAGTTGAAATCCGTTCCCCCAAAGCCGCCAAAGACCTGGGCATCGAGATAGTTTATCAGGAAGTAGACGTAGCCCTTACCCCAACCCTTTCGGTGGCGGAAAACATCATGACCAACGTTCTGGTCAATAAAATGGGGAAGAAACAATTTGTCGACTGGAACAGTATACGCAGGTCCGCCGGAGAAGCCCTGGCGCGGCTTGGGGTGGATATAGACGTACGCAGGCCTGTTTCCGATTTAAGTCTTGCGGAAAAACAAATGGTGCTGTTGGCAAGCGCCGCCAGGGAACGCTGCAAGTTCCTTGTCCTGGACGAACCTACCGCCCCCCTTTCCAACACGGAGACGGAGAACCTCTTCAAGGTGGTGCGTTTCCTGGCGAAAGAAGAAAACGTAGGCATCGTTTTTATTTCCCACCGCCTGCCGGAACTTTTTGAAATCTGCGAGCATATCACGATCATGAGAGACGCCCAGGTGGTAAAAGACATGGACATTACCTCGGATCTTTCCGTCAAACAGATCGTTGAGTATATGCTGGGCCGCAAATTCGACGAGGTCTATGAAAAGAAAACCGTCCCTATTGGGGACGTGCTTCTGGAAATCAAAAACCTTACCGAAGCGGAAGGGCGGATCAACAACATAAGCCTTACGGTACGGAGCGGCGAAATTGTGGGCATTGCCGGATTGGTCGGCGCGGGAAAAACGGAACTTTGCAAGACAATGTTCGGCGCATACCGGAGTTCTTCAGGCTCGATAAATTTGAAAGGGTGGAACATTACTCCCCGGTCTCCTTCGCAGGCGGTCAGCCGGCGGCTTGCCCTGGTTCCCGAGGAACGGCGCAAGGAAGGGGTTATCGTTGTCGATCCGATATACGCCAATATTACGATTTCCGCCCTTCAAAAGTTTCTCAACGTTGTCCGTTTTGTGGTCAAACGCCGCCAGCTTGCCGTTACCGGCAGAATGATACAGGACTTGGGAATTAAAACTCCCTCGGAAAGCCAGATCCTCGCCAATCTTTCGGGGGGTAACCAGCAAAAGGTTGTTGTCGGAAAATGGCTTGTAGCCGACGCCGACGTGTATATTTTTGACGAACCGACCAAGGGAGTGGACGTGGGGGCCAAGCGGGATATTTTCAAGCTGATCGAAGACCTCGCCGCCCAGGGCAAAGGGGTGATTTACGCGTCCTGCGAATTTTCCGAAATTATGGCGATTGCCGACAGGGCCTATGTCATGTTTGACGGCGAAATTGTCAAGGAAGTCCAAATATCACAATCCAGTGAAAAAGAACTGCTCTATTTTTCGACCGGAGGTAACTGAAAATGAGTGCTAAAATCGTAAAACGGGATATCACAAACACGGTAATTGATTTTATCGCAAAATGGGGCGTCCTTTTAACCATAGCCATACTGCTTGTCGTGTTTTCGGCGTCCATGCCTTTCTTTAGAACCCTTTCCAACATGATTACCATTATCCGGGCGGTTTGTATTGTTACGATTGTCGCGATAGGGATGACCTTCGCCCTTACCGTAAACGGCATCGATCTTTCGGTCGGCTCGGCCGCTACGATGTCCAACACGGTGTGCATGACGTTCTTTATCTGGTTTTCCATGGGGACAACTATACCGGGTACGCTGCTGGCGATACTTCTTACGCTTGTCATCTCCCTGTCTGTCGCCGCGATAAACGGTTTCCTCATCGTTAAACTTAAAATCTTCGATATGCTGGCTACCCTGGCTACGATGTTCATGTTTGAGGGCGTTGCCATGACCTACGCCGGCGGCGGGGCGATAAACGAGCGCATGGTAAAACCCGATGGAACCTCCGCAACCGGAACGGTGCCGGTGTTTCTGCGGACGATGGGACGGGAGCCGTGGATCATCATTATTATGCTGGTGCTGGTTTTGCTGGCTTTTCTTTTCCTTACCTACACCAAGCACGGCCGTTATATGTATGCTGTGGGATCCAACATTGAGGCGGCCCGGCTTTCCGGCATCAACGTGCAGAAATACCGGATCGTGGCTTACATTTTCAGCGCGATCCTCGCTTCGATAGGCGGCATTCTTGTAGGCGCCCGCGTGGGAAACGCCCAGATAAACTCCGGCTCTCCTTACCTTATGGGAGCGGTTGCGGCGGCCCACATAGGCATATCGGTTGCCGGCATAGGGCGGCCAAACGCGTTCGGCACGCTGGCGGGGGCCTTTCTTATCGGCGTTCTGGAAAACGGCCTTATTATGGCATCGGTACCCTACTATACGGTCAATGTTTTCAAGGGTCTGGTTCTCGCGATTGCCCTGGCCCTGAATTCGATACGGAAAAAATAATGGACCTGCGAGAGAACCCGCCGGGTTTCCTCCCAGGCGCTTTAAGTTCTATGCAAGGGGGATACAATGTCTCGTTTTAACAGTTATTTTTTGATGAAAGAAGGGGATATTCCCGAGTATGTGCGCTTTGAGCTTCCCGGTTATTTTGACGACGGGGCGGCCCTAAGTGTCAAGGAAATCGGCGATGGCAACCTTAACTATGTGTTCCGGGTTGTGGACGAAGGAAAGGGGAAATCAATCATCGTCAAGCAGGCCGGCGAACAGCTCCGTATTTCCGCCGAAATGCGCATCTCCACGGATCGTAACCGCATTGAATCGGAAATACTTTTGCTCCAGGACAAGTACGCTCCGGGCCTCGTTCCCAAAATTTTCAAATACGATACGGTGATGTGCGCCTGTCTTATGGAGGATCTGTCGGATCACAGGCTGATGCGTTATGCCCTGATGGAGCATAAAACCTTTCCTCGCTTTGCCGACGACATTACCACATACATGGTAAACACCCTCCTCAATACCACCGACGTGGTGATGGAACACAAGGCAAAAAAAGAACTGGTAAAGAGTTTTATCAATCCCGAGCTTTGTGAAATTACAGAAGACCTTATCTACACCGAGCCTTACAACGATGTCAGAGGCCGGAACATCGTTACTCCGGAAAACCTTGAGTTTGTCAAAAAAGAGCTTTACGGCGACAAGGCCCTGCATCTGGAAATCGCCAAACTAAAATTTGATTTTATGAACAACGCCCAGGCCCTGCTTCACGGGGATCTGCATACCGGTTCAATTTTTGTAAAACAGGATTCCACGAAGATCTTCGATCCCGAGTTCGCGTTTTACGGTCCCATGGGCTACGACATAGGCAATGTAATCGCCAATCTCTTTTTTGCCTGGGACTCGGGCGATGCCGCCGGGGACAGCGCTTTTTGCGACTGGACCCTCAAAACCGCGGTGGAAGTTATCGATCTTTTCAAGACAAAATTTCTCGCTGAATACGCGAAGAAGGCTGCCGACATCATGGCAAAGACCGAAGGTTTTGCCGAATACTACCTTGGTACGATCATCACCGATACCGCCGCCGGGGCCGGTACGGAACTAGTACGCCGTACCGTAGGTATGGCCCAGGTCAAAGATGTGACCACCATCGCCGACAGGGCCAAGCGGGTGCGGGCCGAACGGATCAACATACTCTGCGCCAAAGACCTTATTATGAACCGGACCGCCTTCAAAACAGGGGACGACTTTGTCTCCGCCTTCCGCCGGGCCGTCAAGGCCGTAGACGCGGTTACATGAAAGCTCCCGTCTGAGGCTCGGCACGGACAGCGCCACCGCAAAAAAATCTGAGCCGGACGATTCGAGCGGATCTGTCCAAAGGAGAAAAAACATGGCTGAAAACATACTGTCGATTGACACCGTCGCGCTGGACGAGGAACGAAAAGCCCTCAAGATAATTGATCAGACGAAGCTTCCGGGTACGGTGGAAATCCTCTATCTGACGAAACAAGAAGACATTTTCGAGGCGATCTACCTGCTCCGGGTCCGGGGGGCGCCGGCCATCGGGGTCGCCGCGGCGATTGGCATATACCTGGCCGCCCTGGAAATTGACGACGGCGATTACGACGGCTTTTACGCGAAATTCAAAAAGGCCAAAGAGTACCTTGATTCTTCGCGGCCCACGGCGGTAAATCTTTCCTGGGCGCTGAACCGCATGGAAAAGGTGGTGCTGGATCATAAGGGGGATTCTCCGGCAAAAATCAGGGAGCTGCTCCACGACGAGGCGGTGAAAATCCGCGACGAGGATGTGTGGGTCTGCAAATCTATCGGGGAATACGGCCTGGGCCTTATTAAGGACGGCGACGGGATCCTTACCCACTGTAACGCCGGCCAGCTTGCCACGGTAAAATACGGTACGGCCCTGGCCCCGATACACCTGGGCCGGGAGCGGGGCATGAACTTCAAGGTTTTCTGCGACGAAACCCGGCCCCTGCTCCAGGGCGCCCGGCTTTCGTCTTTCGAGATGGTCAGCGCCGGCGTGGACACCACGGTGATCTGTGACAACATGGCAAGCCAGGTTATGAAAAACGGCTGGGTCCGAGCTTGTTTTGTGGGCTGTGACCGGGTGGCGGCTAACGGAGATGCGGCCAACAAAATCGGCACATCAGGCGTGGCGATTCTCGCAAAACATTACGGCATCCCCTTTTATGTCTGCGCCCCCACTTCGACGATTGACATGTCGATCAAGGAAGGAAAAGACATTGTGATTGAAGAACGGAAAGCCGAAGAGGTAACCGAGATGTGGTACAAAGAACGTATGGCTCCCCTGGGCGTCAAGGTTTTTAATCCCGCATTTGACGTAACGAATAACGATCTTGTTACCGCGGTGATAACCGAATACGGCATTGCCCGCGCTCCGTATACGGAAAGCCTTAAAAAGATATTTGAGGAAAAATCGAAGGCGGGGAAATAGCCGTTTGAGAACTTCCTGCAAGGGAACGGCCGGATCGTCCCGGTATGTTTGGGAGAAGAACACATGGGCTGGAAGGA
>JAITBO010000071.1 GCA_031283505.1 Treponema sp.
ATGCCGTGCCGGGCAAACCCGGCAATGAATATAATAAGGGCCACAAGGGCGGCGATGAGGAACAAGGCCGTTACCACAAAGGGGAAGCCGCTTACTACATTATTCAAAACATCCCAACCGGTCATATTTTCAATATAAAGCCATACCGGGGAATCGGTCAAGAGGGGTATTTTGGCCTATTTTTCGTCCTTTTCACCAGCCGGAGGGGGTGTTTTCCGGGGGCGGCCCTTGCCGGGAACGTTCCGGACAGCCTCCAGCGCGGATTTGTCATAAATTGCCCCCCGCACAACCGGCTTTATACCAGCCCGAAACAGGCGTGCTTCAAGGGTTTTTATCGGCATGCCAAGCGCCTCTGCCATTTCAGCCAATGTATATCCTTCCATATTTTCCTTATCGTCAAATTTACCATGAAAAATTAGAAAAATCAAGTAGAAACCACTATATTTTTATTGACAAATGCAGTGATAACAACTATATTATAATTATCAGAATTTTTCAGGAGGCCAATATGCCAAAAGAACCCGCCGGGCGGGATTTGCCGGTTCAGAAACTCAGGGAAAAGCCGGTATTCGTCTTTCAGGGGAAGGCGCTGGAGGTAGAGCGCTATTCTGATCTGGGGAACGGCGTCTACTGGTTTGTCGCCGAGGAGATGCCGGAATACGGTAAGGCAGAGGAGGTTAAACATGGCTAAAATCATTCAGTTCAACCTGCCTGATGTGGCAAAGTGGCAGCTTATAAGCCCTGAAACCCCGGTAAAGCGGGATAACCCGCCCCCGCGCCGTCAAAAGGAGCCGATTGTCCTTTCCGTCATGCCGGAACAAGCCTTTCCCACCGGACACCGGGATCTGCGGCCCCTGCTCCAGCGGGACGGCCTTATTCTCCTTTCATGGGCAATCTGGGAGGGCTGGTATAATGACGAGAACTTCCTGCGGCGGTATATCGTTACCTGGATAGCCAGTCAGGGGAAGGCCCGCCATTACGCCACAAAAGCGGTTGAGGAAAGGAAACTGGCGGCGGCCGTTACGACCTGCACGATTACAGTGACAGGGAGATAGCCGACTATTTGTACCTCGCGGGGCCCCCCTTGACCTGGACAAAAACACTATACCCGGTTTTGTCAGGGTATTGAAAACCCTGGGATCAACGGTCAATTTTGACCATGTTTTTTCGCTCGGCGCGGCTAAAAAAAGCCTAGCGCGGGAGTATCTTGACAAACTTGCGTCGACACAAGTCTCTCGGACTTCATAGGTTTATTTTTTATTAAAAAAAGCTTGATACTGGTATACAAGTATGGTAGAATATCATCATGTAGCACCCAATAAATATTAAGAAATTTTGAACCTTGGGGAAAACATTTTTTAGGAGGGCATATGAAAAATATACGAAAGTCCTCGTGATAACTTTGGTCATGTTGTATCATGTGAAAGCTAAAAGGTTAAAACTTACCTTTAGGAAGACTCGCAAAAACTTGCGGTTTCCGAACAAACTTTAATTATTATGGAGGAACAAAATGAATAGCATAAAAAAAATAATGCCGGTAATGTTTGCCGGTATCATTGCGGTATGTGGAATTACCGGCTGCAAAAAAACGGAAGTGGTGAAGATACCCGAAAAGAAAGGCTATGTAATTGGTTTTAGTAATTCGTTCAATGGTAATACCTACCGGCAGTCCATGGAGAACTATGCCAGGGAAGCGGTTAAAGAACTTAAGGCTGCCGGCGAATTGAGTGAACTTATCTTTGCCGAGTCTAACCAAAACAATTCTGTACAAGTACAGCAAATACAAAGTTTTATCATGCAGAATGTTGATGCCATCATCATTGATCCGGGTTCCGCTACAGCCCTTACCGGTGTAATTCAGGAAGCTTCTGATGCGGGAATCCCCTGTATTATTGTCAATGACGGGCCGGTAGAGTCCGATGCCCAACTCTGTTACCAGATCAATTTTGACGCCGTTGAACAAATGGCTTTCCTTGCAGATTTTGTCTGTAAAGCTATCAATGGCAAAGGCAATATCATCGAGCTTAGAGGTCAAGCGGGCAGTTCTTTTGATGACCTGGCGCACCAGGGATTCAGGAAAGTATTGGATCAGTATTCTAATATCAAAGTACTGGCTGAGATTTACACTGATTGGACTGGTTCTAAAGCCCAGGCCGAATTAGCAGCGGTTCTTCCGACATTACCTAAAATTGACGCTATTTTGAATCAGGGCGGTGATTCTTATGCCGCAGTACAGGCATTCAAATCCGCCGGGCTTCCTATACCACTTATCGGCGGTGACAACCGGGGCTATTTTCTGAAATGGTGGGCGAATGAGGCGCCGGATTTCAATTCAATTTCTGTTGCGTCGAATCCATGGGATGGCGCCACGGCGGTTTATGTAGCGGTAGATATCCTTAATGGGTTAAATGTTCCCAAAGAGATGATCCATCCCTTTGGTGTAATTACCAAGGATGAAGTACAGAACTACGCTAATATTGCCGATGAAGCTATAGCTGGCCCTACTTTCGATCGTGAATGGGTAAGGCAAAATTTGTATAAATGACGTGCGTAGAATTGCTTCAAGGAATATTTGGCCGTGCTCGAATAGTTGATCTTTCCTACACTATGGAAATAGGCATGCCGGCCTGGCCAACACAGGCCCGTTATTCTTCGATAGTTTACGAATCCTATGATTGGGGTGATGCCGCAATTCATTCAGCCATCACCCTTTCAGAACATACCGGAACGCATATTGACTCGCCTAGGCATTTTATAAAAGAGGGCTGTTCAATTGATAGATTGCCTCTAGAGACGGTTATAGGAAGGGGTTATACTATAGACGCATCTTCCCTTTCCCCGGGAGGAGCCTTATCTGTTCAGGCGATTCAATGCTTTGAAAACACCAATGTTCCGATTGAGAAGGGTGATATTGTTATGATCCGTTTTGGCTGGGATAAAAAATACCGGATTCAACCTGAGAGCGGGGAGTACCTGAAAGATTGGCCAGGCCTTTCGGATGAAGGAGCGGAGTATCTTTTATCAAAGGGCGTAAAAGCGGTAGGGTGTGATACTCTTTCTATTGATGTTTATGGGAATGAGGATAATCCATGCCATCATTTATTTTTAAAAAAGGATGTTCCAATAATTGAGAACATTGCAAATCTTGCTGCTCTTCCAATAGTATCTATTGTGATAGGGCTGCCAAATAAATTCAAAGACGGATCAGGATCACCTATCAGGTTAATAGCTTTCATAGATCCAAAAGAGGCAAAAAATATACCGTAGTTAAAATAAAAAGGAAGATTTTTCTTCCTGGGAGACATAAAAGGAGTATAAATGGAACAGGACAAAAATAAAACTCCATATCTGGAAATGAAAAATATTAGCCGATTCTTTGGTATTACCAAAGCCTTACAGCGGATAAACTTTCAGATTCGTGAAGGGGAAGTAATCGGACTGGTCGGGCCGAACGGAGCAGGCAAGTCTACGTTGATAAAAATTATCACCGGCGTCCTTCCGCCTACGTCGGGGGAGATATATATTCACTCTGTAAAAATTGAAAAATATTCTGCCAAAGAAGCCAAAGAAGCCAAAGAAGCAGGGATATCCTGTGCTTATCAAGATTTATCTATTTGTTCTAACCTCCTGGTATATGAAAATATTGCCATGTTCCATATTTCACATTCTCCGATAGGCTGCCCGGGTTGGCAAAAAAAGGAAAGACAGAAGGCGGCTGAAATTCTGGATCGCTATTTTCCAAGGAACGGAATTGATGTGATGAAAAGTGTCGGTTCACTGTCACTGGCTGACCAGCAGGTTGTAGAAATATGCAAAGCCCTGGAAACAGACGGCCTAAAAATTTTAGTTTTGGATGAGCCGACATCGGCGCTTTCCACCGACAGAGCCCGGCAGCTTCATAGTGTTGTACGGGAAGTGAGCCGTTTGGGTACGGCGGTTATCTATATTTCACATAAACTTGACGAGATCAAAGAGGTATGTAATCGTATCGTGCTTATGCGGAATGGGCAAATAACCGCTGAGTGTGATCCAAAAGAAACTTCTACCGAAGAATTGGTATTACTCATGGGAGGAGGAGTACAGGACAAAGGAGGGCGGGAAAGCTTTGCGATCAATACCGGTGAAACTATTGTCGATATCAATGGCTTGAATACATCCAAACTTTCAGATATTAACTTACATGTTTATAAGGGAGAAATTCTCGGTATTTCCGGTCTTGCCGGTTCAGGGCAAATAGAATTGCTGAACGTTATTTTTGCTGCAAATAATTATAAGAATACTGTTTCTGTTAAAGGGACTGTATCATATATAAGCGGAGATCGTGCAAAAGAAGGGGTATTTTCTTTATGGGATATATTTGACAACATACTCATTTCAAGCCTAAAAAAAGTTCTTGTAGGCCCTTTTGTTCACCGGAAAAAAGCGGAAGCTCTTGTGCAGGAATGGTATGATAAACTGAAATTTAAAGCCGAAGGAATACATAGCCCCATCAGATCCTTGAGTGGCGGAAATCAACAAAAGGCTTTAATAGCACGTGGTATCGCTTCCGGAACGGACCTTGTTCTGCTCAATGACCCAACTGCCGGAGTTGATATTGAGACAAAACAAGAAATTTATAGCCTTCTTAGGGAAGCACGATCCTTGGGAAAGTCTATTGTTTTTTATAGTACTGAAGACTTGGAGATTGAAACCTGTGACCGAGCTTATATCATGAGGGACGGTTATATTACCAAGGAACTTGCCGGAACAGATATTACTGTTTCCAATATTGTTGAGGCTTCGTTCAAGGATGCTCCACAGAAAATAGTTAAATTCGAACAAAAAGATTCTATATTGAAAGAACTTATTTCCTCACGGGTGCTGCTGCCTCTGGCGACAATGATTGTGATGTTCTGCGCAAATGTATTTTTTAATCCAGCGATTGCCACTTATAATAGTATCCGTATGCTCTCGGGAACGGCGCTTCCTTTAGTGTTCGCCGCTTTGGGGCAGATGTTTATTGTGGGAGTTGGAGACATTGATATGGGGAATGGCTATTCAATAGGCCTGGTGAATGTCCTGGTTGCGGTAGTTCTGACAAGGAACCCTCTGGTTGGTGTTATGAGTTTTTTACTGTTTATAGCTGCTTATATCATTATGGGAACTCTCATTGAAATTCGAAAAATTCCTTCTATTGTTGTAACATTGGGCGCACAATTTATCTGGCTGGGTATTGCCCTGGTCATCTGTCCTGTTCCGGGTGGCAGCTATCCAAAATGGCTCTATGCCCTGTATAGATTTCGGCTTTTTTTCATACCCATGCCGTTTGTTCTTTGCGTTTTTGCGGCAATATTTTGCTATCTGGTACTGTTTAAAGTAAAATATGGAATGATACTTCGTGGTGCGGGAAACAACCCCGTAGCATTGGAACGAGCAGGCTGGTCTTGCTTAACGGCAAAAATGACAGGCTATGGTTTTTCTGCGCTGATGGTTGTGTTCTCAGGACTTTTTTTTACTGCCGTTTGTCTTGGTGCAGATGCAAATGCCGCAACTTCTTATTGTATGCTTAGTATTGCTACTGTTGTGTTGGGGGGCTGCGAATTTTCAGGAGGAGTTATTCAGCCGATAGGTGTTACGGCAGGGGCAATCGCCATGTCTTTGATAACGACCCTTCTCACCGCCATGAAACTGCCTTCTAATTATCAGACCGCGGTTATGGGTATCATTCTGATCTTGGTACTGGTAATTAAACTTTTTTCTAAAGAATCCAAGAGAGGACGGCTATGAAAAAATTACGAAACTTACATTTTGTTTGGCCTTTGCTTGGATCGGCAATCCTTTGGGCCTTGGTTGTTGTAGTTTCAGGCCGTATCAATGTAAACCAAATCTATACATGTGCAAAACTTGCTACATTTGCCTTGCTTTTGGCTTTAGCACAGATGATCGTGGTAACAAGCGGTGATGGAGCGATCGATCTTTCTTTAATCTACAGTCTTACTCTCTCTGCGTATATCTCCTGCCATTTTATGACCATCAGCATATTTCTGGGAATCTTTGCTGCCATAATTGTAGGAATTTTATGCGGTCTTCTTAATGGTTTTATCAATACTATATTTAAGGTACCTGCTATGATAACTACCCTGGCAACGGGGTACATTCTTTTTTCAGTTATCCTTATAAGCGCTCCATATTTAAAAGCCCTTCCCAATCCCCATTTTGTGACTTT
Source organism: Treponema sp. (assembly GCA_031283505.1). Next base: position 6,206 of record JAITBO010000071.1, read on the forward strand.
TGTCAATATGGATTTCGGCGGCATTTCCATGCTTACCATTATTGTTTTTGTGATAGCAGCAATTTTGGCGCTTGTCCTGTACAAGACTAAATATGGCAAGCAGCTTCATGCGGTAGGGCAGAACCATATCGCCGCGGCATACGCCGGGATTAAGGTAATACCTGTGGTTATTGCCGCATTCGCTTTAGCAGGGGCATTTTCAGGCATGGCTGGCGTTCTTTGCGGCGCCTTTATAGGCGGAGCTTTTCAGGATATGGGCTCCACCTATTTTATCCCCTCCGTAGCAGCCGCTTTTGTCGGCGGTACGTCAGCCGGAGGCGGAAAATCAAACGTCCTGGGGGTCTGCTTCGGAGCGTTGATGATGTCCTTTATGACTATGTTTCTTAATACGGCAAACTTTTCTCCAGGGCTTCAACGGTTCATTCAAGGGGTGTTTTTGGTTTTTATTCTTATCGCTTCGGTGTCTAAAAATATGAGGAAAACAGTAGTTGAGCTTACAAGAATTAAGCGGTAGACTGAAAGTATAGGAGGAGCCACGATATGAAAATAGGAATTGTTGAACAGCCAAGGGTATTGACGATTGCCGAGCGTGATATTCCGGTTGTTAAAGACAGTGATGATGTTCTTGTCAAAGTGAAACGGGTCGGCATTTGCGGATCGGACATTCATATTTTTCATGGAAAAAATCCTTTTGCCGTATATCCTCGTGTATGGGGCCATGAGTTTACCGGGGAAATTGTTGAAACCGGCGGTGGTGTACGGGAGGTAAGCAGCGGGGACCATGTGGTTGTGGAACCGATTATTTTTTGCGGTCATTGTTATGCCTGCCGTCAGGGACGGGGTAATGTGTGTGAACAACTCAAAGTGATGGGGGTTCATATTGACGGAGGTTGTCAAGAATATGTACTTGTGCCTGCATCTAATGTTCATAAAATATCCCCGCAGGTTCCCTGGGATGAGGCAGTTCTTGTTGAACCTTTCACCATCGGTGCACAGGCATGTTATCGGGGCAATGTACAGAAAGGGGACGTTGTATTGATCATGGGAGCCGGAACCATCGGTCTTACTGCCGCTGTAATGGCAAAACTTATGGGGGCCACGGTTATCATAAGCGATTTGATTCCTGAGAAACTCCGTTATGCGGAAAGCATTGGTGTGGATTTTACTATTAACGCAAGAGGAGAAAACTTATTTGATAAAGTGAAGGATATCACTGCCGGTATGGGATCAAATATAACTATTGATGCGGTATGTAATAAAAAAAGTTTTGAGGATGCGGTGGAGATTACTTCCGCCGCGGGAAAAATAGTAGAATTGTCATTTAATGAAATACCCAGCAATATCGCGCCGGTGGGGATCGTTAAAAAAGAACTGACCATCTGCGGTTCCCGGCTGCAAACGAAACGTTTCCCGGGGGTAATTGACTACCTCAAACAGGGGGAACTTCCTTTGAAAGGTTTTGTTACCGGAATTTTTTCACTGGACGAAATGAACCGTGCATTTGATTATGTGGATAAAAACAACACAACGGTACGAAAAACGATCATCAGTTTTGATTTGTAGGTGGTGATTAAACAAAAGTTTTGTAAATCAAAACGTATAAAACCAAGAGAGGAGAGCAATAGTATGCAGATGACCATGCGCTGGTTCGGGAAAGGTTATGATTCGGTCAGTTTGAAATATATCCGTCAGGTGCCGGGGGTTACAGGGATTATTTCCACCCTCTACGGGGCTCTTCCCGGCGAGGTCTGGGAGAAGGAAGCGATCCTTGCCCTAAAAAAGGAAGTGGAAGCCGCTGGGTTTTCCCTGGCGGGGATTGAAAACGTCAATATCCACGACGCCATCAAAACCGGCGCTCCCGAGCGGGACCGGTATATCGACAATTATATTACCACCCTTTCACGCTTGGGCGAGGCGGGCATCCGCATGATCTGTTACAACTTTATGCCTGTCTTTGACTGGACCAGGACTGAACTGGCTAAACTGCGGTCCGACGGCAGTACCACCATGAGCTACGATCAGTCCGTCATTGACACCATCGATCCCAACGACATGATCGGGCTTATTGAGCGGCAGTCCAAGGGTTTTGTGATGGCCGGCTGGGAACCGGAACGGCTGGCCCGGCTGAAAGAGCTTTTTGACATGTATAAGGATGTGGACGAAGCGGGGCTCTTTGAAAACCTGAAATACTTTATCGACCGGATTATGCCGGCCTGTAACAAGTATGATATCAATATGGCAATACATCCGGATGATCCCGCATGGCCTGTCTTCGGCCTCCCCCGGATCGTGACGGGCAAGGAAAAGCTCCTGCGCCTTATCGGCCTTTCCGATAACCCGCATCACGGGGTTACTCTTTGTACCGGAAGCCTGGGAACTAATCCCGCCAACAACATTCCTGATATCATCCGCAGCCTTAAGGGGCGGATCTATTTCGCCCATGTGAGGAACCTGCTCCATACCGCCCCGGGAAAATTTGAAGAAGCCGCCCATCTTTCCGGTGATGGTTCAATAGACATGTTTGCGGTGATGAAGGCCCTCTACGACACCGGTTTCAATGGCCCTGTCAGGCCCGATCATGGCCGGGCGATTTGGGGTGAAGTATGTATGCCGGGATACGGCCTCTATGACCGGGCCCTGGGCGCGGCCTATCTAAACGGCCTCTGGGAAGCGATTGATAAGTTGAATGTTTAATAACCTACGTCTATTTTTATGGAGAAATAAATGCGTTTAACTAACGATAGTTTGAAAGACCCCTCTGCTTGGGAAAAAGCGGATATCGCGCTGCCCCGGTTTGATCGGGCGGCCATGATCGCCGCCACTGAAGCCGCGCCGGGCTGGGTACATTTCGGGGCGGGGAATATTTTCCGCGCCTTTCTTGCGGCGCTTCAGCAGACCCTGTTGGATCAGGGGCTCGAAAAGACCGGCGTCATTGTAGCTGCAGGCTATGATGGGGAGATCATTGATACGTGTTTTCTGCCCTTCAATAACCTCAGCCTCCTGGTAACCCTCAAAGCCGACGGCAGTATCGGGAAGCAGGTTATTGCCAGCATCGCCTCCGCTCTGCGCATGGACAGGGCCGCGGATTATGAAAAGCTGAAACATATTTTCGCAAGCCCCGGTTTGCGGATGGCTAGTCTCACCATTACCGAAAAGGGCTATAGTATCCGCGGGCAGGACGGCGTGTTGCTTCCCGCTATAGCCGGGGATTTTCGCGCGGGGCCGGAGGCGTCCCGAAGTTATCTGGGCCGTATCACCGCTTTGTGCTGGGAACGCTATATCCGGGGCGGCCTGCCTCTGGCAATGGTGAGCATGGACAACTGTTCCCACAACGGGGACAAGCTCTTTGCCGCCGTCGAAGCGTTTGCGGCCGCCTGGTCGGAAAACGGCTTCACCGATAACGGCTTCCTGGAGTATGTGCGGAATCCTTCACGGCTCTCCTTCCCCTGGAGCATGATCGATAAGATCACTCCCCGTCCCGACGACAGCGTGCGGAACATGCTCACATCCCTCGGTTTTGAGGATACCCGGATTTTGGTTACAGAGAAAAATTCCTACAGCGCCCCCTTCGTGAACGCCGAGGAAACCCAGTACCTCGTCATCGAAGATCGTTTTCCCAATGGAAGACCGGCTTTGGAAAAGGCGGGAGTTTTGTTTACCGACAGGGAAACGGTGGACAAGGTTGAAAAGATGAAGGTCTGTACCTGCCTAAATCCGCTTCATACCGCGCTGGCGGTGTTCGGGTGCCTCCTGGGCTATACCAGGATCAGCGAAGAGATGAAGGACGGCGATTTGGTACGGCTGATTGAATGTATCGGCTACCGGGAAGGGCTGCCGGTGGTAACCGATCCGGGGATTATCTCTCCCAAGCAGTTCATCGATCAGGTGATCAAGCAGCGTTTTCCCAACCCTTTCATGCCCGACACCCCTCAGCGTATCGCTTCGGATACTTCCTTAAAAATCCCCATCCGTTTTGGGGAGACCCTCAAGGCGTACCGGAAAAATGCCACCCTTTCAACCGGTGATTTAACAGGTATTCCCCTGGTCTTGGCGGCTTGGCTTCGCTATCTCCTGGGTGTCGATGATCAGGGGCGCTCCTTTACAGTTAGCCCTGACCCACTTTATACTATCCTCAGTTCTTTCTTGGGCAGCCTGCGTCTAGGTCAGAGCGGTCCTTTCCACGACATCCTGGAACCGGTGCTCTCGGATGCGGCGCTTTTCGGCCTCAACTTATACGAAGCCGGCTTGGGAGAAAAAGTGGAAGCCTATTTTACGGAGTTTATGGCCGGGCCCGGTGCGGTACGGACCGGCTTGAAATCTAATTTAGATAGGAGCGTATCAGCATGAAGCGGATTATTACTTTTGGCGAGATTATGCTGCGGTTGGCCCCGGAGGGTTATTATCGCTTTGCCCAGGCCAATACCTACGGGGCCACTTACGGCGGCGGGGAAGCCAACGTGGCGGTGTCCCTGGCGGGCTTCGGTCTCGACGCCGCCTTTGTGACCAAACTCCCCGGGCACGAAATCGGCCAGGCCGCCGTCAATTCCCTGCGCAGCCTCGGGGTGGACACTTCCCGTATCGTCCGGGGAGGAAACCGGGTTGGGATATACTTCCTGGAAAAAGGCGCTTCCCAGCGGTCCTCCAAAGTCATCTATGACCGGGCACATTCGGCCATTGCGGAAGCTGCTGCCGCCGACTTTGACTGGAACGCCATTTTCAGTGCCGGGACGAAGGCCAACTGGTTCCACTTTACCGGCATCACTCCTGCCCTGTCCGACAGCACCGCAGCCGTCACCATGGAGGCCTGCAAAGCCGCCAAGACCAACGGCCTCACCGTATCCTGCGATCTTAATTACCGGAAAAACCTCTGGTCCCGGGAAAAGGCCGGGAAAGTTATGGAAAAGCTCATGGAATACGTGGATCTTTGCATTGCCAACGAAGAGGATGCTGCGGACGTATTTGGTATCCGGGCGGGAAACAGCGACGTGACTGCCGGTAAGATCAGTCATGAAGGCTATAAGGAAGTGGCGGCGGCGCTGATGAAACGTTTCGGGTTTACCCAGGTGGCCATCACTCTCCGGGAATCGCTTTCCGCTAACGATAACAATTGGGCGGCCATGCTCTGGGACGGTAAGGACTGCCATTTCTCAAAGAAATATGCGGTACATATTGTTGACCGGGTGGGAGGGGGCGACAGCTTCGGTGCGGGGCTCATCTACGGCAGCCTGGAAGGTATGCCTCCCCAGGAACGGCTGGAATTCGCCGTTGCCACAAGCTGCCTCAAGCATACCATTGAAGGGGACTTTAACATGGTCTCGGTGGACGAGGTGAAGAAACTCGCCGCCGGCGACGCCTCCGGCCGGGTCCAGCGCTAACAGCGTTTTTACCCTTTGCTTTTTTACCGCCGCAATACCTCAAAACAGGGGTTGGCATTAATATTCCCCAAGGGTACTTTATATATATGAAAGATGAGCACCTTATTTGGCGCGAAGAGGGACGGCGGGAGGTCTACCGTTCCCGAGTTTTATCAATTCGGGATACTATTTGCAAATCACCGGAGGGAGAATCCCGGATTTTTACGGTTATCGATGCCCCGGACTGGGCTATCGTGGTACCGGTAATTGAGACAATACGGGGAAAGGAATTCATAATGGTCCGGCAATGGCGTCACGGTTCCCGGGAGCTAAGCCTGGAATTTCCCGGCGGGGTTTTCGAGCCCGGCGAAGATGCCCTGGCGGCGGCGGCCCGGGAACTGCGGGAAGAAACCGCCTATACTCCGGGAACCATCCGGAAAATTGGGGTATTCAGCCCCAATCCGGCGCTCATGGCTAACCATGTTCACATCTTTTTAGCCGAAAATCTGAACCCTTTAGATAAACAAGACCTGGATGAAGATGAATATGTGGACGTAGAACTGATCCCCGTCCGGGAAGTATTCCAGGGGCTGGGGCGGCCGCCCTATGTGCACGCCCTCATGGCCTCGGCATACAGCCTCTATTTACAGACTACCGAATAGGTTCGTAGGTCTTGTTTGCGTCCCAGATCCCTTCCCGGTATTCACCCTGAGCGCTGGGGATATCCAGAACCATCCCCGGTTCGATGATGTCGGGATTATCCGGGTTGGGTAATTTCGCCTTATTCGCATTGTAGAGCAGCCGCCATTTATGGGGATCACCGTAGGCCCAGGAACGCCCGGCGATGTTCCAGAGACAGTCCTGAGAACTCGCCCACGGACGGACCGTATACCGGGCAGGCAGTTCCGGTTTCCCCTCCGGAACAGACGCAGGTACCTGCGCAGGAGCGGGGACGGGCGCCGGCACAGATTCCTGCGCGGGAGCAGAGATATAGGCCAGGAAATCTATCACCCGCCGGGCCGCGGCAATAGCCTCGTCCCAGGACTCTTCACTCCGGAATGAAATCGCCTCGTTATAGGCCTGTTCCGACTTTCCGTATTCTTCAGGGTTTGTCCGGGGGGCTCCGACAGAAACCGCCCAGTCAATACGAGTCTTCGCGGCGGCAATAGCATTATCGGTCTCTTTTATTTTTAGCTGCAACGCCACATATTCATCGGATAGTTGGGCATACCTAAGCGCCTCGGCGGCATAATTGGAGGATGTATCGTAATCACCGTAGGCATAACTTTCCTGGGCCAGATTGGTAAGCCGCAAACTTTCCAGATAGTACCGGTTATTCCGTATGTCCGGGGGGGCGTCCTGGGAAAAAACCGGCGAAAACCCCCAAGCAAAGAGGATTACCGATCCTAAAAGCACGATCCTTTTCATTTCGTTCCTCCTTGTAAAATAGCCGCCGCTTCCAGTGTGGTTTTTTCGCTCTTACTAACCCTGGTTTCAGCTGTGGAGATCGCCTCTTCAGCTACTACCCGCTTCGCTTCAGCGTTTTCCGCAGCGGTAAGAAACAGGGGAATGACTTGGGAAAAATATTCCGAAGATCCGGCGTAATCCTGGGCATTATAAGCGGCGTTTCCCCGGGTATAGACCCCGTCGGCATTACTGAATTCCTGTCTTACCGCAACATTAGCCTTCGCGCTCAGCGCTTTCCGGCGTGCGGCCTCGGCGGATGCCCTCAGGTCCCCGGCGAAACTCAGCCAACCCTGATTCATTGTCAAGGTATACCGTAGGAACGCCTCTTCCGCATGATCATTCGCCGCGTCTACTTCCCCGCTGTCATAGGCGGCGATGCCGCTGACCATGGACTCATCGGCAAGTCCATAATTGCCCGCATCATACTGCGTAAAACCCCGTTCTTCAATTTCTTCCCTAAGCCTATAGGCCTGGGCGCCCGTACTCAGCGCATGGTACCGGGCCAGGGCGCCAAAGGCCGCTTCCGCCGCGGCATAGTAATTTTCCGCCCCGGCATTTGCCGTTTCCCCGGCTTCATAGAACTCCAGGGCCTGATCAATAAGCTTATCCGCCGCCTCAAGCCGGGCAGGGGAAATATTCCGGATTCCGGCATCAATCGCCTCGTCCCTGACCTGGAGTATTTCTTCCGATAGATCCTGGTAATATAAGGGCAGGCATTTGCGGGCCACAGTATCGTAGCTTTCCGCCGCGGCGTTGTAGAGGGCTATGGTGTTTTTCACGTCCCCCAGGGTCCCTTCCTTGGCGTTTTCCCTGGCGGCGGCGAATTGCCCCTCCGCGGCATCCCATTCCGGGGAAAAGTAGCCGGGACTGTCAATGTCCAGGGCTTGTTTTCTGGATGTCCCCACCCGGCTTAAGGCTTTTTGCAGATTATCAAGCGCTGCCTGATCCGGGGGTCCCCCGTCGGGATCCACCACAACCGGCGGCCGCCGTTCCTGAGGCGCTTCTTCTACCGGCGGCGGCGCGGCGGCGCAGGAAAAGACCAATAGGGAAACAAAAATTCCGGCAAAAACACCGGGAAAAAGGTAACTTTTCATAGGTACTCCTTTTACAAATTAAGTGTAATTTGTTTTGAAGATAACAGCAAGATTATACCATGATATATGAGCCAATTTCAAACTGCTCATTGCTCATGTATATGATTTTCCTGAGTACTTACACAAGATTTCCGAAAATACTGCAATAGTACCATGCTTTCGACAAAGCCGGCCGCCGTGGACGGCGTTTTTGCTTTCCCCCCCCTTAAACGGCGTGTTAGGTATCTAACGCCTGAAACCCCACGTTTTTACGGAGACAAACCGGCAGGTTTGCCCCTTTCCCGCTATACCGGCAAAAACACCCCGTTGCCGTGCCAAAACACGGCATTGTCTAAAGACTTTGCCCTAAAACCGGTAGTCAATTCGGCATTTTGGTGTAAAAACACGCTATTTGAAATACATAAGGAGGTATGAATTATGAATCAAAGAACAGACCGGCTCCCAACCACACGGGAGGGCATACCGGCCATGGCCGCGAACTGGATTACGGTCTGTTTCGCCAGAAAAACCGGCTGGGGTATTCCCCAGCCGGCCCTGGATATTGCCAAAACGAGACCACCCGCACCCCAGCAGCCCCGATGATCCGGCCAACAAGGGCTACAGCGTCTATTACCTGGTGGTTGCGCCGGGCGAAACGCCCCCGGCGGGCCCCGACGATCTCCCCAAATCATTTTTCACCAAACGGAAGAAGGACGTGATCGAGTTCGACTTTGGGGACAGCGGGAAGACGGTGTATATGGCCGTACAGGTAGAGAACGACAGGAAGAAGGGCAACTGGGGGCCGATGGTGAGCGCGCTAATTCCGTGAAGAAATGAGCTTGTTCCATCGGACCTTCGATCCGCCCTAACCGGATTTTGGAACAAGCTTTTGGAAATGGACTGTTATTTTCAACGCGCTTATCCCGTGAATAAGGTGGGAGCGTAGTAGTACTGCTCATATACCAAATTTGTGGAGTGATTGCCGGCAGTATATATAATCGGTTGGGGAGGAGAGTTATACTAAAGTTCGTATATATTTAGTTATGTGCAATGTG
>JAITBO010000012.1 GCA_031283505.1 Treponema sp.
CCAGATTGTCCTGGAATGTCATACGCCTAAAGAAATCTGATACGGCGGAGAATATATGAAAGCGGTAAGGCTCTATAAACCGGGTGACCTCAGAACAGAAGATGTACCGGTTCCGGAAACCAAAGACGACGAAGTATTGATTAAGGTAATGGCGGTTGGGGTCTGCGGTTCGGATATACCACGGGCGCTCAGCTACGGCGCCCATGTGGCGCCGCTTATCATCGGTCATGAATTTTCAGGCAGGATCGAGAAGGTTGGAAAGGGGGTGAGCAAATTTTCCGCCGAAGACCGGGTTACGGTTCCGCCCCTTATCCCCTGCGGAATATGCAGGTGGTGTCAAATGGGAGAATACTCCCTTTGTGAAGATTACAATTATTACGGCTCCCGGTGTGACGGCGCTATGGCCGAATACATAGCGGTAAAGGAGACAAACCTGCTCCGCCTTCCTACAGAAATTTCCTATGAAGACGCCGCCGCCATGGACCCTTGTGCCAATGCCCTGCATGCCATGACCCGGGCGGGTTTCAAAAGCGGGGAAAGCGTTGTCATTTACGGCGCCGGACCCATCGGGCTTTTTGCCCTACAGTACGCAAAAAAGAAGGGGGCGTCGAAAATTATCGCCGTGGATGTGTGGCAGGAAAAACTTCAAATAGCCGCTTCCCTGGGAGCGGATATGATCGTCAATTCAAAGGAAGGCGATGTGCCCAAAAGGGTGAAAGAGGCAACCGGCGGCGGAGCAGATGTGGCGGTTGATTTTTCGGGGGTTCCCGCCGTCCAGTTAAACTGCATCCATTGTGTTTCAAAACTCGGACGGGTGGTGCTTTTGGGAATCTCCCACAAAGGGCTGGAACTTTCGGAAAAGGAGGTGGATATGATCATGCGGGAACAACTCGATATTAGGGGTTCATGGAATTCCTTTACCAAGCCCTTCCCCGGATCGGACTGGACAGGTTCCATTGAGCTTATGAAGAACGGGGTAAACGCGGAAAAAATTATCAGCCACCGTCTTTCCCTGGACGAGGCGCCCGGCATTTTTGGAAGAATCGCTGCGGGAGGTTTTTTCTTTAATAAGATAATGTTTTATCCCTGGGGGGTCGAAGCCGCCCGGCTGGATAAATAAGGCTGTTTCAAAACTTAGGTGAAACAGGCAAGCCCGGACTTAGCCCGTAAAATGTTCTGCGGGCACGGGGCCGCATATAAGGAATGAAAATTTTTATGGATAAAATCGTAGTGGTTACCGGCGTAGGCCGAGGGTTGGGACATTGCATCGCAAAAAAGCATTTGCTGCTGGGTGATGTCGTATATGGGTTTGAATTTCAAATAACCGATGAATTAAAGAAACTGCAAAGCGAAAATCCTAAGTTGCATATTTCTCAATGCGATCTGGGGGATGACGGGAGTGTAAAAAATGCGGTGAAGGAACTGCTTGCCTCGGAAAAAAGGGTAGACATTGTCTACAGTGTGGCGGGTATATTCGCGTATTATGATGATAAGGGCCTGGCCGTTACAGACAGCGAGACCTGCATAAAGTTTTATAATGTAAATGCCTTGGGCACGCTCAGGCTCGGCAGGGAAATATGGCCCCTGATAGGAAAAGGAACAGTGGTGGCCATTATTTCTTCCGAGGCGGGAAGCATCGCCGCTACCAGGCGCAAGGCGGAATACGCATACTGTATGTCCAAGGCGGCGGTAAATATGCTGGGGAAACTGTTGTCCAATGAACTTTGGGAAAAAGACGCCCGGGTTATAATGTTTCACCCCGGATGGCTTCGCACAAAAATGGGCGGGACCAGGGCAAAACAGAGCAGCGCCTCCATTGAGCCTGAAGAAAGCGCGGATGACATTGTACATATCGCCTTAGATATTGATAAACGGCCGAGGGATCAGCTTTATATGACCCATCGGGGTGACATACTGCCCTGGTAGAGGAGTTGTTTATGACCGATAAAGAAATTTTGTCTCACATTGATCACACGTTGCTTAAGGCTTTTGCCGGCTGGGAAGAAATACAAACACTCTGCGAAGAAGCGTTGCGTTATGGAACCGCTTCGGTATGCATTCCCCCTTCTTATGTAAAAAGGGTAAAGGATCGGTTCCCGGCTTTGAATGTCTGTACCGTAATCGGTTTTCCCCTGGGTTATAATCCTGAAGGGATCAAGGCGGCGGAAGCTCTCCGGGCGGTACAGGACGGCGCTTCCGAGGTTGATATGGTCGTCAATATCGGTGATGTTAAAAACGGCGATTTTGATCGTGTTAGCGCGGAGATCAGATCGGTGCGGGAAGCGATAGGAGAGGGGCCCATTCTCAAGGTCATCGTTGAGACCTGTTACCTTACCGAAGATGAGAAGATCAACCTGTGCGGATGCGTGGGCGACGGAAAGGCTGATTACATAAAAACATCCACCGGCTTTGGAACGGCTGGGGCAACGATTGAAGATGTCAGGCTGTTTAAGAAACATATCGGAGGGGGGGTAAAAATCAAAGCCGCCGGAGGGGTAAAAACCCGTGAAGATTTGGAACGCTTTATCGCCGAGGGCGCCGACCGGATAGGAACCAGTTCCGCAGTAAAACTTTTGGCAGTGGAAGAGGCAAAGGCTTACTGAGAGGGGGAATAAAAATGCAGGAAAGTTTATTCATAGCGATAGATTTGGGGACCAGTTTTATCAAGACCGGTGTCTACGATGCATCGGGGAATTGCCTTGCCCAGGCTTCAGAACCGGTCAAGGATTACCGGCCAGAACCGGGGGTCTTTATTCAAAAGGGTTCCGAGTTGTTCGACTCGGTGCTGGCCTGCATTAAGGATGTGACCAAACAGTTGGGTGATAAAACTTCTACCATAGAGGCGATGGTTTTTTCCGGACAGATGTCCGGTTTTATGGGAGTTGATGCCGATTGGGAAGACATTACCACATGGTCCTGTTCCCTGGATACCCGGTATATGCCCTATGCGGACAGGCAGATGAAAGGTCTGAGGGAGGATTTTCTTGCCATAGGGGGGACGAACTTCCCCGCTATGGCTCCTAAATATGAATGGTACAAAACCGAATTTCCCGCCGAGGCAAATAAAATAGCAAAGTATCTGATGATCTCGGGCTATGTAATCGGAAAGCTGGGAAATCTCAATATTGAAGATGCTGTTATTGATCGTTCCTATATTTCCTGGACGGGACTGGCGGATGTAGGCAGGGGTGTTTGGTCGGACAAGATCTGCGGCGCCCTGGGACTTGATAAAAAATACCTTCCTCAAATCGTTGACTGCAATTATGTGTGCGGCAGGCTCACTTCCGAATACGCGAAGATCCTGGGACTGCGGTCGGGGCTTCCCCTGGTTGCCGGCGCCGGAGACAAAGTGGCGGGATGCCTGGGGGCGGGCAACGTAGAAAGTGGACGGGTTGTTTTTGAAGCCTCTTCCTACGGGGAGGTAAGTTGCTGTGTGAAAGACTACCGGCCCGATACCGCCGAGCGGCGCCTGGATGTTCTGTGTTCCGCCGTTCCCGGGGAATTCTACGTTACTCATTTTGCCGCCGGTTCAGGCATAACCCTTGACTGGTTTGTCGATAATTTCTACCGCCGGCACGATGAGGATAAAAAAGCCGCCTTTTCCAGGATTGAAAAAGCGATTGAGGGAATGCCAACAGGAAGCCGGGGACTTATGGCCATCGGCCTTTTGGGGGGCAGTTCCATGCCCATTGACGGCGCCCTCCGGGGGCTTTGGATGGGCTATGATTGGAGCCACAAGCCGGAGCATTTTTATCACGCTCTGCTTGAGAGTTTTGCCTATGATTTCGCTTTGGTCCTGGGAAGCGCGGACCGGCTCTACCCGGAGCTTGATTTTTCCGAAGTCCGAGTGATCGGCGGCGGTGCCAGGTCGCCGGTTTGGATACAAATGAACGCCGATACAAGCGGAAAGAAATATACCACCCTTAAAATGAACGACGTGTCCATGTGGGGGGCGGTAATTTTAGCGGGCAACGCGGTGGGGGTATTTTCGGATCTGAAAAAGACGGCTGATAGTTTTATCAACATCGATAAAACCTATGAACCTAAGGAAGAAGAAGGAAAGCTACACCGGAAGCGCCTAGAATATTACAAAACGGCATTGACGGAGATGCACGGTTTCTTCCTGCGGCTTCAGCAGCTTTAGGGGAAGCGCAGCCCTCATCAACTGCCGGAGTTTTGTTTGTAGTCGTTGTGGTATGTTGATCTATTTGTTTGAAAAAGATACGCTTTAAGCGTTCTTAATTTTGTTTACGGAGGATTTTATGAGGACGATCAAAAAATTGTTGCTTATGAGCATGGTTTTGCTGATAAGCATCGGAACCCTATTTGCAGCAGGCGGCGGTCAGGGAGGCGGGACCGCCTCCAGCGGAGGGACAAAGACCATTGAGTTCTGGCATATCCAGAATGTCGATCCGGCGCCGAAGTTTATCGGCGATGCTGTCAAGCGTTTCGAGGCGGCGAATCCCGAATACAAGGTTAATGTTATCATAACGGCCAATGATTCTTATAAACAGAAGATAGCCGTAGCCGCCGCTTCCGGCCAGGTTCCAGATGTTTTTATGTCCTGGACAGGTGGCATAACCAACGAGTATGTTAAGGCGGACCTTCTTGCGGATCTTACCCCGTACTTTGACAAAAACAATGTTAAAGCCAAATTTCTTGATGGGGCCATTGAGCAGGCAAAGGTAAACGGCAGGATTTACGCTGTCCCTGTGGAAAATACAGCGATTGCTGGTGTCTGGTATAACAAAGATTTGTTTGCCAAATACAATCTTACGGTTCCCAAGACCATTGCTGAGCTTGAAGCTGTGTGCGACAAGCTCAAGCAGAACGGCATTATCCCTTTCTCGCTGGCGAACATGACCAAGTGGACCGCCATAATGTACTACCAAAATCTTCCCTCCCGTCATGCGGGTATCAAGCCCTTTGCCGATGCTCTAGCCGGGACCGGTTCCTTTAATTCCGAGCCTTTCATCTGGTCGGCGAAAAAAATGCAGGATTGGGTACGGAAAGGTTATTTTAACGAAGGATTTAACGGCCTGGACGAGGATTCCGGTCAGTCTCGTACTCTGCTTTACACCGAAAGGGCGGCAATGCAGGTTCAGGGGAGTTGGTTTGTGTCGAATGTTGCCGGCGAGAATCCCGATTTCTTGAAAAAAGTCGGGTTTTTTAATTTCCCCGCCGATGAGACCGGTACAGGAAGTCCTCAGACCGTTTCAGGCACTCTAGGTGATAACTTCTATCATGTTTCCGCGAAGAGCCAAAATCCTGAAGCCGCGTTTGATATGCTGATTACCCTCCTGGATGATCAGGCTGTAAAGGAGCGCATCGCCGCTGGCCGCATTCCGCCGCTTAAGAGTGTTACTCTTTCAGACCCTCTGATGCAGGAAGTCTTTAAAACCATTCAGGCCGCGACTGATGTCCAGTTCTGGTACAACGAATCGTTGGCTCCTGAACCCAGGGAAGTATTTGAAACTTCCCTACAGGAACTCCTGGGGCTTTCAATAAGTCCTGAAGAGTTCGCCAAACGCTGGCAGGATGCCCAGGCTAAATCCCTGAAGTAAATAAATCAGAAAACGGCTGTTACGGGAACCTCTGGGCAGCCGTTTTAATGTATGCCGGAGACGGGGGGATTCATTATGCAGAACGGGATTTCATCGCTAAAGAAAGCCCGGCAGCGCTCTATAAATATAGCCGCTACGGTTTTTCTAGCGCCAGTGTTGATCATACTGGTTGTTTTTATCGCTTATCCGATCGTTGATTCTTTCGTCCTGAGTACGGTGCAATGGAACGGTTTAAGCCCAGTAAAAACTCCTGTCAGACTTGCCAATTGGGTTACGCTTTTAAAGGACCATTTTTTCTGGTCCGCTTTTTTAAATAACGTAATCATCATGTTCATAGCCCTGGTTACCCAAGGGGTTTTGGCAATAGCACTGGCGACATTCTTGGACGTCATGGGCAGGAAGGCTCTGCTGTTCAAGGTGGTCTGGTTTTTGCCTTATCTGATTTCCCCGGTAGCGATAGGCTTTCTGTTCAAATTCGCCTTGGACGCTAATTTCGGCATTTTTGCTTCTCTGGCAAAATTCTTTGGCAACGAGGTAAGCGTTGACCTTTTGGGGAACCCCAGCAGGGCGCTTTATACGGTTATGGGGGTGGTAAGCTGGGAGTATACCCCGTTTTATATGATCCTGTATCTGGCGGCTTATGGGACGATACCTGTTGAACTGTACGATGCCGCCGCCATTGACGGAGCCTCCCGAAGCCAGTATTTTTGGGAAATATCCCTGCCCCTTCTGAGGCCTACGATTGTTTCAGGGGCGACGGTCTGCATAATTGGTTCCCTTAAATACTTTGATCTTGTGTATGTCATGACCGGCGGCGGCCCAGGTCATGCTACGGAACTGATGGCCACTTATATGTATACGACTTCCTTTGTCAAACGAAGCTTTGGGTATGGCGCCGCCGTTGCCTGTGGTATGTTCATCCTCATTACCGTTATTGCGCTCATTACCGTTTATACGCTCAACAGAAAACCGGAGGAGCTATGAAGGCAAAATCCATGAAGGTGAGAACCTTTTCCCCAGGCTGGATACTGGCGTTTGCCTTCGCTTTCGTGTGGCTGATCGTTACCGGCCTCCCCTTTTATTATATGATCGTTACTTCATTCAAAACATTGGGTGAATTTTTAGGCGACGGCCTTTTCGAGTTGCCTGCTTCATGGATACCGGTAAATTACATCAAGGTTTTTGAAGGTTCTTTCCTGCGGTATCTCGTGAACAGTGTTATACTCATTGCCGTCACACTGACCCTGCTCTTGCTGTTGAGTGCTTTTGCCGCATATCCCCTTGCGAGGATGAAATTTCGCCTCAACCGACCGATTTTCAGCGTAATAGTTGCGGCAATGTCGGTTCCAATTTACATCACCCTGATCCCGCTTTTTATAATGGCGATAAATACGAATACTTACGACACCCGCTGGGCGCTTATCGGCCCCAATCTTGCGTTCAACTTGCCGATGTCAGTTTTCATTTTAACCTCGTTTATGCAAAGCATCCCCCGGGAGCTTGAGGAAGCCGCAGAAATAGATGGTTGCGGCCGGTTCAGTACTTTTTTCAGGATCATTTTCCCGCTTTCCAGGCCGGGCTTGGCGACTTTGGGCATTTATAACGGCGTAGTCATCTGGAACGAGTTCTGTTTTGTCATGGTGCTGACCCAGTCCCCGGCGGTTAGGACCCTGCCTTTGGCAGTTTGGGATTACCAGGGACAGTATTCAATAAACATCCCATTGATCCTTGCCGTGCTGACCCTGTCGTCTCTGCCGATTATCTTACTTTACCTATTCAGCCAGGACAAATTGGTAAAAGGCATGATGGTTGGCGCAGTTAAAGGGTGACGACATGGGGGCTTTTCGGGAACCCGATTGCTTCTCAAACAAATCTCGCAAAATATCCCGAAAGGCTTTTGCGCAATACTGCACCCTCCCGGGCCTTCCGGTTGGCAAACGCCATCTCCAAGGCGGGAATGGTCCAGGGCAACCGCATTATAAATTGAACAGGATTTTAAGCAGGAAATCAGGTTCGTAGGATGCGTAGAGCCGTTTCCGGTTAAGAGACAACTTCCGCTTGCCGTATTTCTCCGTCGGTTCCAGCTGCAACAAATTCACCGTTATCTTCCTCTATATCGCCAGGTTGGCCGCCGAGTGGTCTTTCCGGTTCCGCTCATAATCTTCCTGAAACACCACATCCAGAACCCAGTGCAGCTTGTTCTCTATCCCCCAATGACTGCGTACCGAGCGGGCAAACTCCCCCTCCTCCGTGAGCGTTGTCAGATAATACCGGTGTTCCGTGGTCATCACCCCTTTCACCGTCCGGATGGAACGGATACAGCCCATCGCCATAAGCCCCGCCCAGGCGGTAAGCTCCGCAAACCAGGATACATCCGTACTGAGCCACGCCTCCCGCTTCTCTATCCTCCCGTGGTCCTTGGTTACTTCCGTATATTACGGGAAGAAACAACCCGGTTCCCCGATGCTTTCAAACTGTTCCCGAACTTTCTCACAGACTTCGGGATGATTTTCTTTCAACGCCAGGGTATACCCGCCGTGTTTGGTCGCAATAGCCTGTGCTATCGCCTTTGGGCAGCCCATCGCATCTATCGTCACGATACACCCAGAAATATCCAAGGCCTCAAGCAGGGCCGGTATCGCCGTGATTTCGTTCGATTTCACTTCGGTCTGTACCTGCCCCAGCACAAGCCCCATCCCGTCCGCCCAGGCACTCACGATGTGGATGGCTTTCTGTTCCCCGCTTTCACTCCCCCGTACCGTTTTCCCGTCTACCGCTATCACCGAACACGGACTCACCCCTTCCCTGAAATACCCCCGGGTCCAGGAAAAAAACATCCTTCAAACTTCCGATGGTCTACCGGATGGTATCGGCGCTGAGTATGCCATTGGGGAGGGCCAGATACTTCCGCAGCCAATTCTCGTGAATCTCACCGAAAAAGACCATATCTTCCACGCTTTCCACCCCGCAGACCGTGGCGATAATGTAGAGGAACAATATATCCACCAGATTATGCTTTTTACAGCGGTCGATCCGGGGATTCGGGCAAGTTCACTCCGTATGTCCATGTTTCCCCTCCATCCCGTCCCTATCGTCTTTTTTCTTGAGGGGTTTTATAATGCCGTTGCCCTGTTTTGAAACACTCCTCTATTGTATATTTTTAAGCATTGTGCTATAAGATGAATCAGTTTCAAAACTGAAGTTTTAAAACAGCCTCAGTTATTTTAGTTTTTTTGACGAAAGGGGAGCAACCCGGTGGTTCATGTTGAATATATGCCCGGAGGTATTCCGGTCCGGTTGTTTATATGTATATCTTCCGCTGCTTTTCCGCTAAATTCCTATAGTCCTGTACCCCCCCCCCATATTTAGCGTCCATTTCACTAAGAATAAACAAAACCACACTATATATAGAGATCCATTGGCGGATCCCTTTTCTCCGTGTTCATTATCCTTTTGGTCATCGTGTCATAATAAAACCGGTTCATCAGGAAGATGCCTATGTTTTCAGGCTGAGTCTTCCGGATTGTCGTATTGATAAAAGCAGCGCGGAAAACCGGTCCGCCACTTGTTACTTAGGTGCTATTAACCCGTTGGGTTAAAAATAATCGAATGTGATGGAGGAAGATTTAATGAAAAATCCGCAAAGATTAACGGCAGGATTGCTAATCCTGTTCTTCTGCATGGTCCTTCCGGGGTTGACGGGTTGTCCCGCCGAAGCTGCCGTTGAAGAAATCCCGGGCGTGGACGGAGTATATGACGAAACTATACCCGGCCATTCGGGTGATGTTACAGTCACCATTAAGGTTGAAAACGGCGTACTCACCGATGTACAAATCAACGCGCCCAGTGAGACCCCCGATCTGGGCGGCGCCGCAGCGAAAAAACTCGCGGCGAGAATACTCGAAACCAAATCGGTGGATATTGACATTGTGTCGGGGGCAAGCGTGACTAGCGCC
>JAITBO010000025.1 GCA_031283505.1 Treponema sp.
CTGTCCATAATGTAGACACATTATGGACAGACTACCTTAAAATCTGCATTTTCGTAACCTTTAGGTGAGAAAATGCAAGGTCTGTCCACAAAGTAACCGACTTTGTGGACAGACACTAAATATACCAATATATCACATTACCGCAAAGCATATACGATATATGAACCACTAACCACACCGGCCCTAAGGTGAGTTATAACTCGTTGGCAGCATATTTTTTCCAAAAAATACTTGGATTTTTTCTTTTGTAAGGGTATATTTATAAATAAGATCTGCTCATATTTCAATCTTAATAGAGCAGTTGCCTAGTTACAGACAAGTGAAGCATCAATGTACGGCTGGTTAAAGACAATTTTTTCCTTTACTTTCCCACTAAAAGCACGTAAAAAGCTTTCTTCTAATTTGTATTCCTACTGGAATACTATGAATTTTCGGTTTTCTTCCGTTTTTTTGGAATATTTCTCCCGGTTTTTCAGCTTTACCCTGTTATGTATGGCGCGTTCTTTTTTCCGCTAAGTATGTTTTGTCTTCCTTCTCCGGTTCATTACTATTTGTTCTCAATTATACCCCTAGCGGGAAAAATATACCCCTTAGCGGGAAAATAATTCTAAGGAGTTATCTATGAAAAAGGCGAAACAAATAAGCTTTTTTACACTCGGTTTCCTGGCGGTCTTACTCACAGGATGTTTCAACTCTCTTCCGGTCGTATTGCCAAATCAGAACGATCCGAACATCAATCCCTTTACGGTTGATATACAGGTTGGAAAGGATACGGGAGACGCGCGGTCCGCAGCCGGACCCGATGCCGCGCGGATAAAAGGGGACCTTCGCAACATTGTCCAGCTTATCGTTGTAGACAAGGATGGAAACATCGTCGCCTTTGACGAGGTACGCAGGAAAAACGAAGATCCGGCCCCGGCGAGGCTCACCATCGACTCCATTGACTTTGGACAAACCTATGCCTTCCTGCTCTTGATGGGTTACTGGAAACATGATGGAAATTACAATTATGACGAAGGCGAGCCTCCCACCCTGCTGGCTGCGGGATTGAAGGAACAACTGGTGACCGGGAATGGGAAGATTACGGTGACTATGTGGCCTATGGTGGTGGATACGACCTTTGTTTCGGAAAAGCAGACTGTGGAACCGGTGGTAAACGCGGGACAACCCAAGGCGGCTACTCTGCATCCGGTAGACTGGAATGTCAAGTGGACCATAAGACGGGGACTTACAGGGAATGGCTTAACCGATCTGGTATTGGCCCAAAAGAAGATACCGAATTCCGCAACGGAAGACGCCTTATTGTTCAATAGTAAGCCCCAAATCCTGGTGAGGGCGGGGACTGATGAGAAATGGATCAATGTGGGAAGCAGCAATGCCTTGACCGAGAACGTCATTACCGGATCAATAGGGACCTATACGTCGGGGTTCCAGCGTATAGGGACGAAAGGCTCTGTAAACTTCAAGCTTGAGTACATACCGTTTCATCTGACCGGCGGAGAGTCAAACCCATGGGCCGCATTTGACAAAAAATCGGCGTTTGACCTGAAAAAGGGAGGTCCGGTGTGGATCATCCGTAATGGTGTAAACGACGAGTCCCAAAACGATAATACGAACTTTAACAGTTTCCATAATATAGCCGCTCCTCCGGCGGCGGGGACTCCCAATCCAAACGGAAACGGTGCGGTACGGTATGGGATAGCGGTCCGGACACCTGCGGATGGGAGCCAACTGAAGGTTCAGAACGGGGCGTTTGTAGGTCCCTGGTCCTCAACCACGCCGGAGATAACCTTTACTACCAGCGGGTATACCGGGGATGCAGACGTGTACTATGCGGTAGTAGAGACCGGGAAAAATCCTCCTGATTATTCCGGCTATACCCTACAGAAGCCGGTAGGGCCCGGGAAACAGAAGGAAACGATAACGGTTCCCAAGGCACATGATAATTACGATGTGTATGTGATTATCTACAAAGACGGGGAGGTAAGCAATCCGGTTATCATCAGCACGATTCCGGAAAATTTTACCCTCAGAATAATAAGACTGGACAAATCATCCGATTCAATAAATAAGATCGTCCTGGTACCGGTCATCAGCGACTCTTATGATTTTTTAGTGTATCGTACCGGATATACCGGAGTTAAATGGGTCACCGGGAGCGAAGACCTAACAGAGGAAAAAAAATTCAAAGAACGGTATCCTCATGCCCAGTATTACCAGCTTCGTAAGTTCGACAGCGTCAGCCCCAACCCGCTCACCGATATAAACGATTGGGCGGACGTGACGGTAGACTGGCCGGACGGATCCGTTACCGGTTACTACCTCTTCTTCATAGAAGGAGACGGGAGGGTACGCGGTTATGCTAATCCAGGTAAACTCGCCCCGAACAAAGACGAGAACTTCCTCTTTTTTATACGTCCGGACTACGTTTACAAGCAGTTCTTGTTACCGATGGGTACGTACAACAGCAACGGTCACACCCAGGTCGACCCGAAGACCATGTCCTACCACGAAGTGATCCCAATAGGGTACAGCACGTACTACAACGTCAGTTCGATAATGAAGAGCATGGGAGTATGGAAGATACCGAAACACGATGCGGGTGATATTCCGATACTTTAAGATGAAGGGCGGCACAATATGAGCCATACAGCGATGAGGCAGCATATTTGGATGACATCCGAAGCGAGAACGATCACGTATCTATGCTGACGGGTCTTGCCGCAAAGAAACCGCCGGAAGACCGGTAACAGGCCGCCGTCCCAAATCGGGACGGCGGTTTTTGAAATGGGGCTGTTCAGAATGTCAGATTTTGAAAGGGGCTCAAATTTCAATGAAAAAAACTCGAAAAACCCGTTTTCCAAAGGATTCAACAGTTGAGGCTGTTCCAAAACTATGCGCTAAACACGCACGGTTTTGGAACAGCCTCAGTTAATACAGAAATCTTGGCTCTGGTCCTGCTTTTACTATGGGTTTATACTGAATAATATGGAAACCAGATACAGCGCTACCAGGACCTTCGGCATACTTACCGCCGGGGGAGATTGTCCGGGGTTGAACGCCGCCATACGCGGGGTGTGCCGGGCGGCCTATGACCGGTATAATATGACCATAATCGGCATCGCCAACGGATACCGGGGTCTTATCGACGAATCCTGGCGTATCCTGCAGCCGGTGGATTTTGCCGGCATACTGACCCGGGGGGGGACCATTCTGGGGGCCAGCCGGGAAAAACCTTTCAAGACCTTGGGAAAGCCCCAAAACGGGATGGACGAAATCGGCGGGGATAAGGTGAGCGCGATCATAGAGAACTACCGAAAACTCAACCTTGACTGCCTAGTGGTGCTGGGGGGAAACGGGACCAATACCACGGGATACCTCCTCTCCCAGGAAGGGCTCAATGTCGTGGGCCTCCCCAAAACCATTGACAACGACATTGTGGGTACAGACAGGACTTTCGGCTTTCATTCGGCCCTGGCCATAGGCGCCGAAGCCATAGACCGGCTTCATTCCACCGCCCAGAGCCACAACCGGGTGATGGTAATAGAACTCATGGGCCACAAGGCCGGATGGCTTGCCCTGTACGCCGGAATCGCGGGCGGCGGGGACATCATCCTTATTCCGGAGATCCCCTACGATATTCAGGCCATAGGCCGGCACCTGGAGGCGCGCCTGCAAAGCGGCAAGACCTTCTCCATTGTGGTGATCGCCGAAGGCGCCCTTTCGGTGGAGGAAGCCAAAATGGAAAAAAAGGAACGGAAGAAATACCGCGAACAGTCCGGCGCCCCTTCCGTAGCCTACCGGGTAGCCAGGGAAATCGAGGCGGAGACGGGCATGGAAACCAGGGCCACGGTCCTGGGCTATGTGCAGCGGGGAGGCATACCCAGCGCCTCGGACCGGGTACTTGCCACCAGCCTGGGGACCGCTGCGGCGGAACTCCTGGCCCGGGGAGAATACGGCAGGATGGCAGCCCTTATCGGCGATGGGATCGGATCAGTGGACCTGAGCGTTCCCGCAGGCAAAGTCAAAACCGTACCGGCGGATCACTATATGATAGACACCGCCGTTTCCGTGGGAACCTGCATGGGGGTGTAAGTTCTCTTAGGAACTGTACATAAATAATTGGAAAAATCGGGGTAGGTTTAATGTCAACAATAAAAGATATTGCCCAGGCGGCGGGGGTCAGCGTGACCACTGTATCGAACGTTATTCACCACAGAAAAACCCGAGTGGCCCCACAGACCATCGAGCGGATCAATGAAATTATCAAGATGTATAACTATGTTCCGAATATGTCTGCCCGGGCGCTGGTAAACAAATCCTCCCGGATTATCGGTGTAATCAACCACCTCTTTCAGGCCCAGCCCATCAGTTTTTTGCAGGACCCTTTCCACGCCGCGCTCCTTGGGGGCATTGAGAAAACCCTACGGGAACGGGGCTACTATATGATGATCCGCACCGTAGCGGACGAAGAAGAACTGTATTCCCTGTTCAACAACTGGAACCTTGGCGGGGTGATTTTAACCGGCCTTTTTGACGACAGTTTTTTTACCCGCCTGCTGGAGGCGAACAAGCCTCTGGTCCTGCTGGACAGTTATATAAAAAACGACAAGATCATCAACGTGGGGCTGGAAGATTACCGGGGAGGCTTTATGTCCGTACAACACCTGATTGACAAAGGCCACCGGAACATAGTCTTTGCCGCGCCTCCTTTTCACAAGCACGGGGTTATTGAGGAACGTTTCAAGGGCTACCGGTCGGCGCTGCGGAAGAACAACATCCCTTTTTCTCCCGGAAACGTATACCAAAAGGAACTGACCATTGACGAAGGAATTGCCCTGGGTCTTGAATTAAGCCTGCGGAAAGATATAACCGCAGTATTCGCCACTGCGGATATTCTGGCGGCGGGCATTATCACCGGGCTCGCCAGGGGAAAGCGGCGGGTTCCCCAGGATGTTTCGATCATCGGTTTCGATGATGTTTTTTTCAACCCGATCATTACGCCGCCCCTCACCACGATACATCAGAACGTTGCGGAAAAGGGAACTGTCGCCGCCGGGATCATGATGGACTACCTGGAAGGAAAGGAGCCGGAGTCCCGAAATATTGTTCTGCCCGTAAGCCTCGTGGAACGGGATTCCGTACAGGACATACGCTGTCCGGGACGGTAAGGCGTCTTGAGGGTGTAAATCCGGCCAACCATTCCTTGTATCAGGACAAGTTTAGGAACGAGCGCTTTAATCCCCTTTTAATAACCTTACGCACCGGAGCCAAAAAGGGAGAATGTCCGCGACCCCCCGGTTCTTCAGTCTGTTCATAATCCCCATCCGGAACGCGAACCAAATGTTCGATGCCCCTTCGGTTTGCTCTATCCAGAGCCAGCTCTTTTTGACCGTCTAACCGTATGGCACGCGTCACATAAACGGATTTCTTGACAACCGTGGCCCCGTCTCTGATATTCACCCGCAGGGCGTCAAGGAACAACACCGGATACAACATCTCAAGCAGACGGTTCCTCCTTTCGGCGGCAGCACGGTTGCCGATACCTGTTCTTTTACTTCGTCCGTCACCCGGCTGATTAATTCAGGCGATACTTCTACCGCATAGATGTCTTTTAAGCGGTCCGGTATCTGCCCCGGGGCGTACTGGGGATCATCATGGCGAGGGGCTTAGGCAGGCGAAGATGACACCGGCAGAAAGGCCGGACGGGTGGGTTTAACCGGGGCGTTTTTATCTCCTGGTTAGTCCATAGCGGCAAGCCGTGGGACCAGCCGCCAGGTAATCGAGTAGGAGGCCACCCATTATTTGAGTGGCCGTCCTCTCACACCACCGTGCGTACCGTTCGGTACACGGCGGTTCAATGGGCGGGAATAGGTGTCCGTAATT
>JAITBO010000039.1 GCA_031283505.1 Treponema sp.
TAAGCACTTTTAAGACCGTGGTAATGCTTATTTGGAGTATTATCCCGATGTCTCGTATGCCAACTCCCCTGACCAGCATGATTTTTATCATATTTTTAACCCATGAGAACGTTCCGCGATAGGTGCGTTCATGATCACTTACGAACTGACGGTCGCAATCCTTGCAGAAGTAATTGCGGATTAAAATCCGATGTTTACCCTTGTTTTTCTTTCCGTTTCTGGTTAGGTTAGGGCTGTGGCAATGGGGGCACTTGATGTCTATGGTGATTAGCATAATTTCATAGTATTCCCTTGTGCCCCTGTTGTCTTTACCCCTCCATCATACTTTGTAGATCACCACCCTTTTTCTCTCCTTCGATTATATCTCCCGCTTATCTTTATGTCTATCGGATAGGGTAAGGTCCACTGCCGAAATCCTCCATCACGGTGAACTCATCCCATCCGGCTAGGATCGTCGTAAGCCCGATTACCAGCACGTCTATCAGTTTGTGCAGAAAATGTCCGCTTTGTCGCCGTTCGTCCTTTATCCCACTGAGGCATTCCTCCATCCATGCTATGTCTTCTTCTGTGATCTCCACTTGCTTGCCCCTCCCAAGGCAAGTTCCACTATATCACGAGTTTTTAAATGACATTGCCCTGCGGTTTCCCGGCTGTACTTCATTTGTTCCGGAAATTGTGATATAAGGACAGGATGATACGGATATCTGATACAGGGGTCTATGTTTTTAATGGCCGGGAAATTCTGGAAGATACGCCGGAGAACGCCGGGGTTTTACAAAAGCGCCTGCCGCTGGATAAAGACGCGCCAGGACGCGGGACTATTGCTTACGGTATTATCGCCGCCCACAATACTTCCGGGAACGAAACGAAGTTACGGCTCAAGTTTGACGCCCTGACATCTCACGACATCACCTTTGTCAACATCATCCAAACCGCCAGGGTGAGCGGTCTTGAGGCGTTTCCTCTTCCGTATATATTGACCAATTGCCACAATTCCCTCTGCGCCGTTGGGGGAACCATCAACGAGGACGACCACGCCTTTGGGTTTTCGGCGGCCAAAAAATACGGCGGCGTCTATGTACCCCCGCACCTTGGGGTGATTCATTCCTATATCCGGGAAACTCAGGCGGGCTGCGGCAGGATGATCCTGGGGAGCGACAGCCATACCCGCTATGGCGCGTTGGGCGCTATGGGAGTAGGAGAGGGAGGCGGCGAACTGGTAAAGCAACTCCTCAATCAGACCTACGACATTGCCTATCCCAAAGTGATAGGGGTATACCTTACGGGGAAGCCCCGGCCAAGCGTGGGGCCCCAGGACGCGGCCCTGGCGATCATCGGCGCGGTGTTCCGGGGAGGGCTGGTAAAAAACGTGGTCCTGGAATTCATAGGGGACGGAGTTTCCGGGCTTTCAGCCGATTTTCGTTGCGGCATAGACGTAATGACTACCGAGACCACCTGCTGGTCCTCCATCTGGGAGACCGACGAAGTGATTCGGGACTACCTGCGTGTCCACAACCGGGAAGGTGATTACCGGAAGCTGAACCCCGGCCCGGTCGCCTATTATGATCGGATGATTTGGATGGACCTTTCCGCCGTAAAACCCATGATTGCCCTGCCTTTCCACCCCAGCAATGTCTGGGAGATCGCCGCCCTCCTTGAGAATCCCGGTGATATTTTCCGCAAGGTCGAAAAAGACGCCGCCGAACTCATCGAAAATCCCGGTATACGGTTTATCCTTACCGATAAAATTGATGAGTATGGCCGGATACGGGTGGACCAGGGGATCATCGCGGGTTGTGCTGGCGGGACCTACGAGAACATCATGGCCGCCGCCGCCATTTTGGGAGAAAAAAGCGCCGGACGGGACTTCTTTTCCCTTTCGGTATACCCCGGAAGCCAGCCGGTACTGCTGGACCTTACCCGTAAGGGTTGCGTCAGCCGCCTTATCGCATCGGGCGCGGTGGTCCGTACCGCCTTCTGCGGTCCCTGTTTTGGCGCGGGAGACGTACCTGCCAACAACGGTCTTTCCATCCGCCACACTACCAGGAACTTCCCCAACCGGGAGGGTTCTCGGCCCATGGACGGACAGATTGCTTCGGTGGCCCTTATGGACAGCCGGAGTATAGCCGCCACCGCCAGGAACGGCGGTTTTCTCACCTCCGCCGAATCCTTTCCGGAGGACGCTGGTATTCCCCCGTATCATTACGATGACGCCCCCTACCGGAACCGGGTGTACAACGGCGTTGGTTTGCCCCGGCCTGAGGAACCTCTCCACTTTGGCCCCAACATCACCGGCTGGCCCGCGATGGAAGACTTGGGAGATCACCTCCTGGTCAGGATCGTCGCCTTTATCACCGACCCGGTTACCACTACCGATGAAATCATCCCTTCCGGGGAAACTTCGTCATACCGGTCCAATCCTGTCGGCCTTGCGGAATTCACCCTGTCCCGAAAGGATCCCGCCTATGTGGGCCGGGCCAAGGCGGTGCGTCAGGCCGAGATTGCCCGGCAGGGCGCGGTCAGGGAAGCCGCCGGATGTTCCGCTTTTGCGGATTTACCGGATATTGCCGGCGTCCTGGCGAAGATCCGGCTTCTCCCCGAAGGAAAAGGGCTTGACCCTGGGTCCCTCCGTATAGGTTCCGCCATTTATGCGGTAAAACCCGGTGACGGCAGCGCCCGTGAACAGGCTGCAAGCTGTCAGCGGGTCCTTGGAGGGGCGGCGAATTTCGCGCGGGAATACGCCACCAAACGTTATCGCAGCAACCTTATCAACTGGGGGATACTCCCCTTTAGCGTGGAGGGCGAACCTCCTTTTAAAAACGGGGATTACATCTTTGTTCCGGGGATAGCCGCCGCAGTACGAGGAGAGGAGGGCAGTCTGAAGGCTTACGTCATCAGGAAAGACGGGGTATCCGCTTTTACCCTGGAGAAGCCGGAGCTTACCCCTTCTGAAAAAGAGATAATTCTGGCCGGGAGTCTGATCAATTTCAATAAAAGAAACCGGAAGGCGCTATCGGCAGGCGGGACGCCGGGTTAATCCGGAAGTTCCAGCATACGCCTGAACGCCGAACCAGGCTTCTTGAGTTCCCGCGATCCCCTGGTAATTTTGCAGAGGGAAAGTCCCAGGGTTTCGGCTATCTCCCGCTGGGGTATCTTCCGGTCCAAAGCTTTGACCAGCGCCCAGCGGGCGGTTATGTCTGCAATCTCGGAGGGGGTCAGAAGGCAACAAAAGAAGTCCTCGATAAGTCCCTGGTCGCCGGTCTTTGCCAACCGCCGGGCCAGTTCCGCGAGATTTTCCGCTACTAAAGGATCATCGGTTTTCATGACTTAAGTATAATCCCTTTTGTACAAAAAATATACGGTCCCGCCGCAGGATACAGCAATTCTCGGCAACCTGGTTATCCTCTTCCCGTTCGTTAGGTTTGTGGTTCATTTTCCCCGCCCTTTGTTTAAACTGAGAATTACCACGCAGGATATGTTTTTCCCAAAAAAATACCCCGGAGATGCCTTATCCGGGGTATAATTTTTTTTAAATATGTGGAGGAGGAAAAATGGTGTATATCAACGGTATATGCCAACGGCAGAATACCGTACCTGTCAGATACAATACGCAGGTCTTCAGGACAGCGCCTGTTCCAGATCCGCGATTAGATCATCCGCGTCCTCAAGGCCGGTGGAGAGCCGGAATATCCCTTCTCCGGCAAAGGCTTTCCAGGAATCGAGCTGTTTTTGCGCAGCGAATTTGAAGGAAGTGGCGAGCAGGTCCTCCGTAGGCAGGTAGAAAATGAGGGAACGGTGATGCCCCAGGGAAACGGCGTAATGGATGATCCGCAGTTTTTCCGCGAGACGCCCGGCGGTTTCCTTTCCCCCGGCGGCCTGAAAGCTAATCATACCGGAAAAATTTTTCATCTGCCGTTTCGCCAAATCGTGCTGGGGATGGGAGGGAAGGCCGGGGTAGATCACCTTTGTTACCCTGGGGTTTATTTCCAGATAACGGGCTACTTTAAGGGCGTTTTCTTCGTGGGCCTTCATGCGAAGCGGCAGGGTCGCAAGGCCCCTCATGATAAGCCAGGCGTTGAAGGGGCTTAAAGTTCCGCCCAAACGGATCGAAGTCTTTTTACGCAGGGGAGCAAGGTCCGCAACCCTGCCCAGCAATGCTCCGCCCAGAGCGTCGCCGTGGCCCCCTATGTATTTTGTCAATGAATGAATAACGAAATCCGCTCCGAGCTTTAAGGGTTTTGTCGCCACAGGGGTGGCAAAGGTTGAATCTACCGCCAGAAAGGCCCCGACTTTGTGGGCAATCTCCGCAGCAGCCGCTATATCCGTGAGCCTGAGCAGGGGGTTGCAGGGGGTCTCGACGTAGACCAGTTTTACCCCCGGCTTAACCGCAGCAGCCAGAGCGTCCAGGTCCGACGTGTCAACTTTGGTTATCCCGACCCCCAGGCCGGGGAGGAGTTCGTTGGTCGTTTCGGCTACCGCCGCATAGGTAACATCGCTTATCACCGCCCGGTCCCCGGCCTTGAGGGTGTGAAACAGCAGGGCGGTGGCGGCGCTCATGCCGCTGGCAAATGCGACGGCGGTTTCGGCTTCTTCCAGAACGGCGAGTTTTTCTTCCAACTGCCGGATAGTGGGATTGCCCCAGCGGGTGTATATAAAAGGATCATCCTCACCCAGGCCCTCAACGGAAAACCCCGTACTTGAATCTACTACGAAGGTAGTGGACATGACCAAGTTAGGCGACGACGCGCCGGTATGGGGGTCCGGAAATTCCCCGGCGTGAACCGCCTTGGTCTGATCTCCCGTCCGGGAAAAATCTTGTTTAACATCCTTCATAATAACTCCTAGTATTTTTATAGAATTTATATTATATAATTGTCAAGGGGTTTGGGACGTTAATTTTGGCAATTTAATTTTTTACAATGTGTATTTGCACCGGGACCTTGTGTAATTTCTATTTTGGGAGATACCCCATACCGGCCCCAGAAGGGCCGTTGCCGCCGGGAGTCTTACTCTTCTTTGCTCTTCAGCACCGCCAGGAAGGCGCTCTGGGGGAGTTCCACATCTCCCACCATCTTCATCCGTTTCTTCCCTTCTTTCTGCTTTTCCAGGAGTTTGCGTTTCCGGGTGATGTCGCCGCCGTAGCATTTGGCCAGCACGTCCTTGCGCAGGGCGTTCACGGTTTCCCGGGCGATGATCTGGCTGCCTATGGCCCCCTGTATGGGTATCTTGAACTGCTGCCGGGGAATCTCGTCCCGCAGGCGTTCACAGACAATCCGGGCGCGGTCATAGGCCCGGTCCCGGAACACAAGCTGGGACAGCGCGTCCACAGGTTTACCGTTGAGGAGGATGTCCAGCTTCACGAGATTCGTGGGCTTGTAACCCGAAATATCGTAGTCGAAGGAAGCGTAGCCCCGGCTGATACTCTTGAGGCGGTCGTAAAAGTCAAAAAGCACCTCCGCAAGGGGCATATCGTAGACGAGTTCCACCCGCTTCTCGTCCAGGTAGGTCATGTTGGTCTGAACGCCTCGTTTTTCCATGCAGAGGGTCATGATGTTCCCCAAGTAGGAGGAGGGGGTAATGACCGAAGCCCGGATGTAGGGCTCCTCCGCCCCCTCGACAAGACCCTCGTCGGGGAAGTCCGTGGGGTTGTCCACCATGACCTCTCCGCCCGCGCGGAGGCGGACCTTGTACTTGACGGAAGGAGCGGTGAAGATCACCGACTGATCGAATTCCCGTTCCAGCCGCTCCTGTATGACTTCCAGATGGAGGAGCCCCAGGAAACCGCACCGGAAGCCGAAGCCCAGGGCGGCGGAGGAATCTTTTTCGTAGATGAGGGAGGCGTCATTGAGCTTGAGTTTTTCCAGGCTCGACTTGAGTTCTTCGTAATCGTTGGAATCCAGGGGATATATCGAGGAGAACACCACGGGCTTAATCTCCCGAAAGCCCGGCAAGGGCGCCTCGCAGGGCCGTTCCGCGCCGGTCACCGTATCCCCCACCCGTATGTCGCCCACAGTCTTGACCCCGGCGATGATGTAACCTACGCTCCCCGCAGTCAATTCCTCCTGTTCCGCCATTCCCAACCTGAATATCCCCACGGCTTCCACCTCGTACTCGGAACCGTTGGACATAAAGCGAATCTTCATACCCCGTTTGATGTGGCCGTCGAAAAGCCTTACATGGACCACCACCCCCCGGTAGGGATCGTAGTGGCAGTCGAAGATGAGGGCCCGTAGGGGGCCGCCGGAATCGCCCTTGGGCGGGGGGATGCGGTTCACGATGGCCTCGAAAAGTTCGTCCACCCCCGTCCCTTGCCGGGCGGAAACGGAAATGGCCTCCTCCGGGTCAAGACCCAGATCATGCTCAATCTGGCGCTTCGTCTCCGGTATATCCGCCGCCGCCATATCGATCTTGTTGATCACCGGAAGGATCTCCAGGTTATGCTCCAGGGCCAGGTACATATTCGACAAGGTTTGGGCCTGGACACCCTGAGTCGCGTCCACCAGGAGCAGGGCCCCCTCGCAGGAGTTGATAGCCCGGGAAACTTCGTAGGTAAAGTCCACATGACCGGGGGTGTCCACCAGGTTGAGTTCGTAGATATTGCCGTCACCGGCGGTATAAGGAATGGTCACCGCCTGACTTTTGATGGTGATCCCCCGCTCCCGTTCTATGTCCATGTTGTCCAGTATCTGATCCTGAAAATTCCGGTCCTCCACCAGATGCCCCTTCTGGATGAGCCGGTCCGCCAGGGTGGACTTTCCGTGGTCAATGTGGGCAATGATGCAAAAATTGCGGATAAACTCAGGTTTGGTCATGGTCTAGACACTATTGACCAAAACGGGGATTTTATCAAGCAAGAATGGTCCGCCTGCGAATCAAAGGTATTCGGCATCATTTTCTTTGAGATCCTCCGGCGGCGAGATAATTTTCCCTTCGTACAACTCCTTGGGGTAGATAACGATACCGAGTTTTTTCTCCAGTTTGGCAAGACGCCTGAGTTCTTCCTCATCTCCGATAGTAACCATGATGCCCCGGTTTCCGGCGCGGCCAGTACGTCCGGCGCGGTGTATGTAGGGATCGCCGGTTTCGGGAACATCCAGGGCTATGATGTGGGTGATGCCGCTTATGTCCAGACCCCGGGCGGCAAGATCACTGGTAACCAGGATGTCTGTCCGGCCCTGGCGGAAGTCCTCCAACGCCTGTTTCCGCGCCTTTTTATCCATGTCGCCGTGGAGAGCGCCCGCAGCCAGACGGCGGTATTGAAGCTGAGACACGATATTCCCCACCTGCCATGGGCGGGCGGTAAAGACCAGGACTTTCCGGGGCGATACGGCTGCCAAAAAGGAACGGAGGATGGAGATTTTCCGGCGTACCTCGCTGAAAAGGGCCCAATGTTCTATGGCGTCCCGAAGCGCCTCATTGTCTCCGGCGGCCATGATCCGTGGGCCGCCGTCCTTGCCGCCGCCCATCATGGGGATAAGCCGATCCCGGCTCCTGGAGGACACGGTAGCGGAACAGGCTATGGTCTGCCGTTCCGGGTTAACCAGAGAGACAAGCTCACGGGTCCCGGCAAATAGTTCATCCGCAATAAGCCGATCCCCTTCGTCCAGGACCAGGGCTTCCACCGCCTTAAACCGGAGCTTCCCCATTCGGGCAAGCTGGAGAAGCCGGCCAGGGTTTCCGATGATTACCTGGGGTTTGTCCTGTTTAAGAATGTCTATTTGCCGGCCCATGGCGGCTGCGCCTATGACCAAGCTTGCTTTAACAGGCATCCTCCTGGCGGCAGGAGCCGGGGTATCTCCTTCTTCGCCGTTGAAACTGGTTCTGTTCACCGGCAGATTCCGCAAAAGAAAATCAGCTTCTCCCTTTATCTGGGAACAGAGTTCGTAAGTGGGAGCGCAGATGAGAAGCCGGGGCCAGCCGTTGCGGACTGGCGCTCCGCCGCCATCCATACGATCCGCAACGTTTTTGGAAGAAAACAGAGACTGAAACAGGGGAATGAGGTATGCGAAGGTCTTTCCGGTCCCTGTGGCGGAATTGAACAGAACGCTCTTTCCGGACAAGAGAGGGGGGATCACCAGCCGCTGAATTTCAGTGGGGACGCTAATACCCCGTTCGGCAAGACATTCGACAAAAAACGGCGCCATTCCAAGTTCAAGGAAGGAATTCATTTATGAATATAGTATTCTAACAGATAAAACTTGGGAAGAGGCCGGAAAATTTTTCCGGCCTGTTATGGGCCCGGCGGATGCTTTGGAGGCATTTCTATTGTGGCTTGACAATGAGGCCGTTAATATAGTCGTTCTACTTTACAAAACCGAATATATTTACTACACTATAACGCATGGCATACGGTGAAAAATTTAGGCGATGCGTCATTGAATATAAAGACGTGGGACATACATTTAAGGAAGTGGATGAAGTGTTCGGCATCGATTCCTAGCGGTATTATAGCTGGAAGAAACAGCTTGAAGAAACCAGTTCTCTTGAATACCGAACTCCAAAAGAACGCCGGGGAAAAATAAACAAAAGCGAACTGGCCCGTTTGCTTGAAGAACATCCCGACTGGTATTTGAGGAACTGTACAGTTTCTTAAAGAATTTGCGGAAAAGTTTAATGTTTGCCCGCAGGCCGTAGACAAAATGTTCAAGAAACTTAGCGTTACCCGTAAAAAAAAACTTTTACCTGTTCGGAAAAGCCGGAGAAAGAACGGGAAGCGTACCTGAACCAGATCGCCGGAATACCCGAAAGAAAACGGGTATATGTCGATGAATGCGGGATAAAAGAGCATCTTCAGCGTGAATACGGGCGTGCGTGGCGGAGGGTAAAGGTTGAAGACGCCAAACGGGGCCATAAGTTCCACCGGATAAATGTTGTCGCCACCGTGACACAGAGCAAAAGAGAGACAAAAAAGATAACTCGTGAATGTTATAAGGGCTCCAGGACCGGAGATCGTTTTGAAAGATGGTATGAGTATAATCTGCTGAAAAAAGTCCAAAGCGGCAGTAGGATAATTATGGACCGGGCAAGTTTTCACCGAAAGAAACAGGTTGAAGAAATATGAGTGAGGAGTAAAGGTGTCTCGTCCTGGTTTAAAGTTGACACCTAAGGAGTCGAAAGAAGAGAGAAGTGGTACGATACAGCGAGGCGTTTAAGCTGAGGCTTGTGGAAGACGTGGCCGATGGGAAATACCAGAGCCTTGATGAAGCGAGGCGCAGGAATGGGATCCGGGGAGGTAAGACAATCGGTGTTCATGTATGTTGAGGCGTATTACAACCGGATTTGTATACATTCGGCGCTTGACTATGTGGCGCCTAATGTGTTTAACTGTCGGCAAGTCGCTTAACAGCGTCTACCAAACGGGGTAAAGTCCGCCCTCAAAATATTGAAGCGCGGCGGAGGGGAAGGTAAAATCGCGCAGGAAGTTCCGGCGCGGTCCGCCGCCCGGAAGAATAGTACGCTCCAAGAAAATAGACGAGTTTGTCCAGTTCCTTTTGTCATCATCCAGCAGCACAATTTTCGGTATGCCGGTCATTAGAGTTGTTTAGAAACTGAAGTTTCTAAACAACTTCCGCTAAAAAACGCGGTTTTGCAAGGCTTTAGCCTGAAAAACCGCAAGACTTGTGAGACAACCAACCGGGTTATCGAACAAGT
>JAITBO010000042.1 GCA_031283505.1 Treponema sp.
CCCCGCCCCTTGGGGCGCTTCCTACTGGGGGTGCGGGGGATGTGTTCCCCCGCATACACAAAGATTTCACGGAGAAATCTTCGATACCCCGCCGCTCTGCGGCGGGGAGGTTCATTTCCTTTCTGATTTCTTTAAGAAAAACCAGAATCAAATCATAAACGAAAAGGTATAGGAGATACGGAATGGTGATGATACTCCAGATAATTCTAACATCATCACCATACTGTAAGGAGAACAGCAACTGGGTAAAGCCGAAAAAGAGGCAGTATATTCCGTATATCCTGGTTACCTTTGTTGTCTTGTTCATTTGAAATTCTTCAAGAAACGCACCCAGCATTAACACCATCAAAGACAGCGACAAATATTCAATTCGTATCGATATATCAGAGTTGGCAATAATATGATTGATAAAAGAGAGCCGTGTCAGCGTATAAAATCCCAAAAGAAGAGCAAAGATGCCAAAGTACAGGTTGTGTATTTCTTTTTTTAGGCTGAAAAACAGCAGTAAATAATAAAGCCCCATGAACCAGTAAACACCCAAAAGTACCGCCCCAGGTATATCGTGATGCCTTTTTTCGATAGTTTTATAATCATCTATATAATAATACGACGGCGCATAGTAGAGACCGGTCACACCATAGGAAGGATCGCCGATAATTCTGAAAGCAAGGATATTGGTTCCAATCCTGAATATAGATTTACTTACCGGAGAATAAACATTACGCCAGGTTCTGCCGGATACTATCTTGTCTCCTTCAAGATGTATTTCCGACATAAGCAGTGTTCCATTAAGATATATCTCCCAGTTGTTTCCGATACAGGACAGAAAGATTCCCGGTATGGACGTATTATTGTCGTCCATATAGGCAATCGCATCCGCGTTCATTTCAATCGGGACAAGTATGGTGAATTCCATCGGTTTTTTACCGATGGGCGAAAACCACTTCCTCTCCGGCAATCCGGTAAAACCGGCGTTGATAATCCGCCTGGGAACAGATCAGGGAAATTCCTTCCAGGCGCCTCCGCTCAAATCGGGGAGACTCAGGATGTCATTGACATCAAATCCTTTTTTTGCATAAGCGGTACAGTTCATTAAAGTCGTATAGAAAGGGGTCGAACCGGTCTGGCTTCGGGGGAAACGCCCTTTGAATACAATCAGGACAATGAAGACCAGGGAAATTGCATAAATCACAACGACCGAGATCTTCACCATCCGTCCGGCGGTAGGGAAAACGGTATCCTTTATTCCGGTTACCGGAATGCCGTCATGCGGTGTTTCTGGACCCTGCGCGGACTTAGTTCCATCGTCTCGCAACATTAACGGCTCCGGGGGTAGTATACATGATATTTTTCAAGAAGAAACCTAAACGTATATATAGTAAATCTGCTCATCGCCGCCCGTTCCAGGACAGCCCGGCGCCTATGGCCGTGGTATACTCGGCATCTTGGGGATACTCAAAGTGGATCGAATAAAGGCCGGTGACAACCTGAAGCACCTTTTTGCCTATCGGGTTGCCGCTGCCGTTCCCGGTGACGATGATCCGGTCGGTGTTTTTGATCTTCGCCGCAAAAACCGCAAGCATACCTATCACCTGGTATACCATGTTCAGTATCCCCAGGGCTACATCCTCATTCCTGGCTGTGTCCAGCATTTTACCGAAGTTGCTGGCGGTGGATTCAGGATTTAGGAAACTCAGGTTCATGTCCATGATGTCTTCCATAAGAAGGTCTACCTGATTCAAATTGCCGCGTTCCGCCAGTTCCATGACGCCATTGAAGTCGCTCATGGAAAGCAACTTCTTCGCTAGCCCCAGGATGGTCCCTCCCCCGACGCCCGAACCTCCCAGGTGGGAGATGGCGTCCGGCCTGGCGTCGATGATGGCGGTCCCCGTGCCTATGTTGGCGATGATGATGTCGTCTTTTCCCGACAGGAACATACCCCCTATGCCTATAGAACGAATTTCGTCCACTTTTTCCGTAGGGATCCCGAACAGATTCGTATTCAGCTTGGAAGCTCCCGCACCGGTGATCATGATGCGTTCTATGTCGCCGATTTTAATGTCGTTCTCCACGAGCATCTTGCCCAGGGCGCCTGTGGCCGAAGTAACCACGTCTGCGGCCTTTGTTTTGACTTTTTTGATGATCCGTCCGGGTTCCTCTCCTATCCGGTCAAATTCAATGGATACGGCCTTGGTCGTGGTACTGCCTATGTCGATTCCGATTATCATACTGTTTCCTCCAGCATGGACTGTTTGAGATTTATGCGGCCCTACATTTCCTTAATGAAAATATCCGCGGCCTTGATCCCCAGGATGACAACCGCAGTGACAATAGCCCCCGCTCCGGCTACCCCCAGAATCACCGCAGGCAGGGTCCGGCGCTTGCTCAAGCCCAGCATCCAGGCGCCGAGAGTACCGGTCCAGGCCCCGGTTATGGGAAGAGGTATAGCCACAAATGCGGCGACTCCGAGCCAGCCCCATTTTTCCACTCCCCGGTGGAGCTTTGCCCGGGCCCGTTCCACGAAGCGGTCAAAAAACCTGCGGTACCAAGTCATTTTAAGGAAAAGTTTATGCAGCGTGGAGAGGAAGATCCAGCAGACCGGGGCTACCAGGGCGTTAAGGCCCGCCGCAAAGGGATAGGCCCAGTACCAGGGGATGCCGTTGGCCACCGCAAAAGGGATTGCCCCCCGCAGTTCCGAGACGGGCAGAAAAGACAACAGGGCGGTAAAAAACCAGACGGCAGGGGTTGTTACTTGCATAAGATTAGTCCCATAGTAATTCCCAGTAGCCAACGTCCAGGCGCCGGCCGAATTTATACCCGACCCCGGTGAAGCAGCCCACCTGCCTGAAACCGAATTTTTCGTGAAGGGCCGTACTTGCGTCGTTGGGAACGGTGATCACCGACATCACGGCGTGAACGTCCGGTTTGGGGATCTCCTCCATGATACGGGCGAGCAGGACCTTGCCTATGCCCTGCCCGGTTTTTCCCTGCTTCAGATAGATGGAATCCTCAACCGTAAAGCGGTAGGCCGAACGTTCATGCCACGCATGGATATATACGTAGCCCAGAACTTCCCCCGCTTCTTCATAGACGAACCAAGGGTACTTCGCCGTTACCGCGTTAATCCGGCTTTCCATTGCGGAAACCGGAACCGGATCCTCCTCGAAGGTGGCGACCGTATTTGCGATGTAGTAGTTGTAAATACCGCAGACTGCTACGGCGTCTTCCAGGGTAACAGGCCGAATCATCATTGCCCCCTAAATTTTTAACGGCGGCCCAAATTTTTTTCCAGCGGCAGAAGTCCTACCTGCCGTATAGTCTTGTCCGCCGAATCCCGAAGCATGATACAGTTTCTGCCCCGGCTTTTCGCCTCATACAGCGCGGCATCCGCATTGTTGTAGAGGTCATCGATGGAATCGGCGGAACCGCCCCGGAGGATATACATCCCCAGACTGGCGGTCACATACGGGGCAACGGCGGATTTTTCGTGGGGTATCCGCAAGTCAATAATCTTCTGCCTCAGTTTCAGCGCCACCCGTTCCGCCTCGGATATACGGTTTTCTGTCCAGAGTACGATGAATTCTTCCCCCCCTACACGGGCGGCAAAAATACGCTCCTCGGTGATCAGGGATTGAAGCACCTG
The DNA here is from genome assembly GCA_031283505.1 of Treponema sp. The sequence continues at coordinate 3,644 of JAITBO010000042.1, forward strand.
CCCTATGGA
>JAITBO010000079.1 GCA_031283505.1 Treponema sp.
GTTTTTGGGTTTTTCCGGCAAAACGCGTTCGGTTAACCCCACCAAAATTTTCCCGTTTTTTGGTTTTTTTTTTTTACCCCCCCCCCCCCCCCCCCCCCACGTACATCTAGACAAGAAATAGTTTTACTGTTACATTCCCGCACACATTTTTTTTCGCGTACTTTTTCTCCCGGTGGTTTTTTTTACAGCCGCATATCCGTGCGCGGATCTTCCGTTACTCGTAAAGTAAGGGGAAGCGGTGGATTTCCGTTTATTATATTTTCTTATTCCCATAAAAGCAGCGCGTTAAGGCCATCCCCCAAGGTGTTCTGCGGCATTGAACCGGTAAATCAGGAGGAATACTAGGATGAAAAAATCAATAGCATTTAGTTTGGGCTTGTTCCTTTTAGCGGCTCTGGTCTTTACCGGATGCCCTTCTCCGGCGGACAGCACTCCACAAGATGCGGAGGCTCCTGTTATTACCAGGCAGCCGGAGGGGGCGCTTTACAGAGAGGGGGAGGCGGCGGCCCTTTCGGTGGAGGCGGAGGTTTCCGACGGCGGCGAACTTTCGTACCAGTGGTACGTTTATGCCGGGGATGACGCGGAACCAACAGCGGTTGACCATGCAACCGGCAGTACTTATAGCCCGCCTACCGCCGAGACGGGGGCAACATTGTACAGGGTGAAGGTAAGCAACACAAACACCGGGGTATCGGGGGTCAAAACCGCCGAGACGTTCAGCGACACGGCGGAAATTACGGTAATCCCGGCGGACGCCGGTACCGGCTGGAGCGTGACGGCTAACGGCGTGAACGGAACGGAAACCACCACGGTTCTTGCCTTTATTTTTGACGAGGATGCTGCGCTGACAAAAGATGCTATTGACGTTACCGACGGAACCGGCAGCGTTACTACCGGTAATCTTACCGGGGGCGGAAAAACCTGGTCGCTGGAGATTACCGTGACGAAAGCGGGGAGCGTAAAGGTTACGATAAACGGCGTGGAAAAGGCCGTGACGGTGTACAAGGCCGGCGCCGAGATCCCCGGTGAGCCGGCCATCACCTACAGTGTTTCGGCCAACGGCACGGTGAACACCACGAATACTACCGGTATTACGTTTACCTTTAGCGGGGATGTTACGCTGACCAAAGATATTATTACCGTTACCGACGGAACCGGCAGCGTTACTACCGGCAGTCTTACCGGGAGCGGAAAAACCTGGATGCTGGCCCTGACCGGGGTGGCGGCCCAGGGAACTGTAACGGTTTCCATAAACAAGGAGGGTATTGAATCCAACGATAAAACCGTACGGGTGTACAAAAATCTTGCCCTGACCAAGGACATTAGGTTTACGTATACCGCTAAGGACAGTTCCGGAACGACGTTTGACCCCAGCGGCTGGGAGGGAGACGAAACCCCCGCCGAAACCTGGACCCTGGGAGCGGTTGAACAGGGGACCGTGTACTTTGCGGTGGAGAAGGAAGCGGCGCAGACGATTACCGTAGGCGGCGCCGATGCCGGCAAGGTAACCCAGGGCACGGCCGACGGCAGTACCGCGGGACCCACCCTTGGGGTATTTACCGTGGACACCAGGGATCTGGTGTTTGACGGCGGGGCCCGGACCTTTACCCTGGGGGTAGCCGAAGACGGCGTTGCCCCCAAAACCGTGACCGTAACCCTGAAGGTAGAGCCCCATCTAACCGGCGCGGCGGTCTTTAGGGTAGCCTGGCCCCAAACCCCGGCGGCTCCGTACGCCGACCTGACCGACGCGGTAACGCTGATCCGCCTTGATACCGCCAGGGGTACCCCTACCGGGAATATCCCCGCCGAATTTACCGCCTTGCTGGATGCCATAGCATGGGTGGACCGCAACACCATGGCCAACACCGACTACCTGATACGGGTGGAACAGGACGTGACCGATCTGCCCAGGATTTATTTTACCGGCAGGAATGTGGAAAACATAACCGTACGGCTGCGGGGAACCAAAAACGGCCCCTGGATACTCGGGAACAACGACTTTCCTCCGAACGATGCGCGGAGTGTATATTATAACAGCGCCATAATTTCTTCGTCCAGTGTGGGTAGCGGGACCACTCCGGTGGGCGTATTTTTCCATATTGGCGGGAGCAATATTACCAATAAAATAACTTTTGTCCTGGAAAACAACATTATTGTGAAAGGCATCGGCAAAGGAAGCCCCTCGCAAAGTAAATCGTATTGTTCCTTATTCCAGGTAACCACTAACGCTACCCTGGTGATGAAGAAAGGATCAACGATAAGCGAATATACCGCCACCAAAGAGGATGGGAATTTTTGTCCTGTTTATATAACCGTATCATCCAATAATACTTCGAAGGATCCGAGACAACACGGACATATTCGTATTGAGGGGGGGGCTATAACGGACTGCACATTTAATACCGGCAAAGCCCATTTGATCGGCTTTTCCTCCGGGGAAAACAATATCAGCGCCGGGGCTTTTTACAAGGCCGAGTCTACGCCGGATAACCCGATCCTCATACAGGATAACAGCGATACTGTGGTTTACTTCAATGTGGGCGCTTCATCTAACACCACATTTTATGATATTAGCGGCAGCGCCGAAATAAGTAAGCCTTAGGCTAATTAAAGCTGAAGCCGCCGGGGAACCGGCGAAACTTTGGGCCGGTGCTTGTGATTATTTAAGCGGTTAGGTTCTAAGGAGGAGTATACCATGATGGCTTTACGAAGGGTCCGGCGTTTCGCCGGAATCGCCGCACTTGTTTTGGGGGCATCCCTGTGGATTTCCTGTGTCCAGCCGCCGGGCCCGGAAACGAAAAACGGTACGGGGACGGAGGAAGACGGGAACCAAACCGGGGACGGAACTAAAAACGAAACCGGGGCTGAAAGCGAAGACGAAGACGAAAAGGCACATGAAGACGAAACGGAAACCGATAAGGAGGAGGAGACGGAGGAAAACGGGGAAGATCCCCCGGTTGTAACTCTTACGGGGATCACGATCCTCTCTACTCCGGAGATCACGATTTACGCCAGGAACCAAGCCTTTGATCCCGCCGGTCTTGTGGTGGCCTGGGTCTACAATGACCGAAGTACCAAGGTAATGAGCGATTCGGAATACACCCTGGACGAACCGGATATGAGCGAATCCGGCCCCAAACGGATCAAGGTTTACGCCGGGGGGTTTGAGGCCAGGTTTGGTATCAATGTTTTGAATACCGACAAGACCCTTTTATCCGTCAGCGTAAGCGGCCCGTCTAACAAGGTTCAGGACTTGGGCCTGCCCTTTAACCAAACGGGCCTCGCGGTTACCGGCGCTTTCTCCGACGGCAGTACCGAAAACCTGACGCCCTACTCGGTTATCGTAGGCTATGACCGGTACAAGCGCGGCCCCCAGGACATAAGCGTCAAGGTAAACCGCAAAACCGTTCCCATCGAAGGCATCGTTACCCGTATCGGCGCGGCTGCGACGGTAAGTATTAACGCCCCCCGGTGGTCGGGGATAATCAACAGCGCGCCCGGCGCACACAAAAACGTCTATATCAAGGGCGAAGCCATGACAGCGGAAAACTGTAATATCAAGCTGACAGTCAAGCCCGGCGGCGGCGTGGAGAACATCACTCTGACCTACGCCAACGGCCGCATACTGCCGGAAGAGATTACAGCCGGTATTACCGGCTACAATCCCCTTACGCTGGGGAAACAGGCGGCCGTTTTTACCCTGGATGGCAGGCGCTTCGATCTTACCCTGTACGTGGTAGACACCGAGCCCGTGGTCTGGTTCGACTACGGCTATACGCGCCACGACGGGGACCCGGAGGGCGAGGGCAGGTACAACAACGCAAGCATCACCGGGGGAAACTACTACGCCAAACCGGGTGAAACCCTGATCATCGCGCCGGTACGGTATCTGGTGGGTTACAACGCCGATCATAGCGATGCTGGGGCGACGTACACCTGGACCGTTTCGGGAGGCATCTATACTACTTCACGCGGCGGGGAATTTCTGCACTTTACACCTGCCGCCGCCGGGACCTACAACATCAGCGTAGACGTTACAGGCAAAAGCTACGTTACCGGGCAGAACATCACCAAAACCGCCTCCACAAAGATAGTCTGTTTTGACAACAACCCGCCGGGGGTACCCATCAAACTGACAATTAATAACTTCGGCCCCGGCCAGTACGCGGAAAGCGGGAGCGGCTACGGCTGGAGCCTGGGTAGCCTGGGGGGCTACCGGGTGTGGAGCGTGGAACACCGGTCCAGCTACAAGATAACGGGCAACGGGTCTACCGGCTGGGAGGAAGCCGGGATAGTCTGGGCGCAGGAGGACCGGAACGGCAACGGCCTGCCGGACGAGACCTGGTACGAACTGCGGGGCGGCGACGACGACAATTCGGCCTATAACGGCCAGATAACCCGCCGTTACGCTATCCGGTATTTCGATGCGTCAAGCGGAGCCGTGGTCGACGAGTACGGCCAGACTATCCGGGAAATCTACTGGACCGATTCCAAAGGCCGCAGCGGATACCTGCCCGGCGGCTGGCCTTCCGACTGGGGCGTTACAGGCCACTGGGTAACGTACACCTGCACCATGCTGCGAGATACCGGCGTATTCGATACCTACGGCCTCTACAGCCCACTCATGGGCACCGGCTACGTGGACGGCGTGGGGGACACCTTCTACATCAACACTGCCATGGACTCTGACGGTAAGCCTGTTACCCTTACGGCGGTGCGGTTTCTCAAGGTACAGACCGCGCTTTTTCGCTACGGCACTGATTGCGGATACGGCGACATATCCACGGAGATAAAGAGCGCGGACTTTACGGGCCAACTGACGAATCCAAGCCCGAAGTAACAGTTAGCAATGCGGAAAGAAAGACGGCCCCCGGATTCAAACCATGACATGCCAGTCGACGGACGTTGTCCGGTCCGGTTTGAACGGGGGGCCTTTTTCCATTGTATTCCATGTTAAGGAGGAATACCATGAAAATATTATTTATAAGGACCGCCGTTTTTGTTATGGCGGCGGTTTTATATCTTACCGGGTGCCCTTCATCGACGGGCCCGGGAGGCGATCCGGTACGGGAAACGGCGGACGCCTATAAAACGGCCCACGCCCTGGCGCTGGGCAAGACCGTTGATGTCGTTACGGCCGGTGACGAGGCCGTTGTAAACGCGGCCTTGGAGGCGTACGAAGCCCTGAGCGCGGAGGTAAAGGCCCTGCTGGGCGCGGAAAAGACCCTGCTGGAGAGCCTTAAAGCAAAAATCGATGAATTGAAAGCCGGCGGCGGCGATCCGGTGCGGGAAGCGGCGGACGCCTATAAAACGGCCCATGCCCTGGCGCTGGGCAAGACCGTTGATACCGTTACGGCCGGTGACGAGGCCGTTGTAAACGCGGCCCTGGGCGCGTACGAAGCCCTGAGCGCGGAGGTAAAAGCCCTGCTGGGCGCGGAAAAGGCCCTGCTGGAGAGCCTTAAAGCAAAGATCGATGAATTGAAGGGCGGCGGCGATCCGGTGCGGGAAGCGGCGGACGCCTTTAAGACGGCCCACGCCGTTGCGCTGGGCAAGCTCGCCGCTACCGTTACGGTAGGAGACGATGCCGCTGTAACCGCGGCTCTGGGTGCGTACGAAGCCCTGGGCGCGGAGGTAAAGGCCCTGCTGGGCGCGGAAAAGGCCCTGCTGGAGAGCCTTAAAGCAAGGATCGATGAATTGAAAGGTCCGGGGAGCGGCAAGATCTTTACCATCTGGCCCGATGAAGACGGGAAGCTTTTGAGCGATATTCCCGCGTCTTTCGTTATCTCAAAAAGTAACCGGGAGACCCTTACCATAGAGGCGGCGGAAGGCCTGACCGATATCCGGTGGTCCCTGAACGGGGGGGATATTCCTGACCCAAGGGGATCCGCCCGGAAAATTACCATTGAAGCGGTTTCGTATGTTCCGGCACCCTACACACTGGGCCTGTACGTGAAAAAGGGCGTGGTTCCCTATTCGATCACTATCAGTTTTACCGTGAACAACTAAGGAGGCATAACCATGAAAAACTATTTCGGTATAGTAAAGACCGCCGCGGCGGCCCTGGGTTTGCTGCTTTTTGCGGCCTGTATGAACCCTGTACTGACGCCCCGCCCTAAGGAAGAGGTTGTTTTTGCCGAAGGGCAAGGCGTGGTCCGTATCGGGACCGGCGCCGGGGCGGCGCGGACCGCCATACCTGAAGCGGTATTCCATCGCTACGAGTATTTTTTTTCCAAAGATGGGGGGGCGTCCGTGCCCAAGACGCCGGCGGGAGCGGACGCGGTATTTGCGCTGGACCCCGGAACTTGGCGCGTTACGGTTAAGGCTTTTATGGGCGACGGGGCGGCGACCCTGGCAGCCCAGGGCGAGGAGGACTTCTCCATAACCGGGGGGGAGGAAACAGAGGTTAGGGTAAGGCTCCATCCGGTGACAGGCGAGGGAAGGGGGACCCTGAATTATACCCTGACCTACCCCGCCACGGCCACGGTAAGCGCCTTTACCCTGACCCTGCTTATGGATGAGACCGATACCGATCTGACAAACGGCGCCGTTACAGACGGGACATCTCATACGGGAACCGTCACCCCTGTTTCGGGCTACTACCTGGCCCGGGCAAGCCTGGTAAAAGAGGGCATCCCGAGGGAAAAGACCGAAGTGGTACATATCTACAAAAACATGACCACGGCTCTTGAACTGGAATTTGTTGACGATGACTTTAAAGCCATTGTAGTGGTGAGCAGCGCGGACAGCGGCCCCGGCACCCTGCGGGCGGCCCTGGAAGCGGTAAAAACGGCGGGGGGCGCGATTGCGATCGATCTGCCGGCCAACGACCGGGTTATCACCCTGAGTTCCGATCTGCCCGCAATAACCAAGAGTGTCGTTATTGAAGGAGGCGGTGCGACCCTGACCCGGAACGGTTTTACGCCAAGTAGCACCACCCAGCTTTTGCGTATCACCGGCGCTGCCGTGGAAGTCCGTATCAGCCGCCTCCACTTTAAGGGGGGCAGAGCGACCACCAATGGCGGGGCGATTAATAACGCGGGAAAGCTCAGCCTGGAATCCTGTATTTTTAGCGATAATACAACAAACAACGGTTCTTCAAACACTCTGGGCGGAGCTGTATATACCAGCGGTACCGGCAGTAGTTTAACCGTTTCAGGGTGTACCTTCTATGGAAACCGCGCGGCAGGCTCCAGCTCCAACTCCGGCGGGGCGATCTATCAAGCCAGCGGAACCCTTAAACTGACCGGGAATGTTTTCTGGGAAAGTACCGGGGGTTCGTATCCCGTGGTTCAAGCCGCGGGCGGAACCGCTACATCCGGCGGGTTCAACGTTTCACAATCCTCGAGTAGCGGCTGGACTTTCTCGAACGGTGATAAACGAGCCTACTCCCTGCCCGTCAGTTCCGTCAGCCTTAGGCCCATTGGGGGCGGCGAGGCGATAAGCGTAATCGCCGCAAGACCGGCGGGCTACCCGGTAACGGACTTCTACGGCGATCCCATACCGGAATCGAACGCGGCGGCCGGGGCGATACAGACGGCGACCGGGACGGGGGGGTATATTCTGAATTACGCCCCGACGGGCCCCGGTACGGTAACGGTCACAAGCGGCACGGTAGACGCCGACGGTTTAAGCAGCGGCGACGTGACTCTGACGGCTTCGCCCGACGGCAACGGGATATTCCGGTACTGGACCCTGGGCGGGACAATGCAGGGGGAACAAACAACCCAGTTTACCGTAAACATGGACGCACACAAAACCGTGCGGGCGGTGTTTTACATTCAGGTAACAAGCGCCGGCGATACCGGACCCGGAAGCCTCAGGGAAACTTTGGATATGGCAGCCGACGGCACCGGGATCGTCCTCCCCGCGGGTCAGACCATCACCCTGAGCACCGCTCTGCCCGCGATAAACAAAAGTATGGTTATTGAGGGGAACGGGGCGACTCTGACCCCGAGCGGTACGTCGTTCAGTGGCGGATTTTTGAGTATCACCGGCGGCGCTGCCGCGGAAGTCCGTATCAGCCGCCTCCGCTTTAAGGGGGGGGCGATTAACAACAGTGGAAGGCTCACCCTGGAATCCTGTATCTTCAGCGATAATACGTCCACTTCCAGCGCCGGCGCCGTATATACCAGCGGCTCCGACGGTAGTTTAATCGTTTCAGGTTGTACCTTCTATGGAAACCGCGGGACTTACGGAGGGGCGATCTATCAATCCACCGGAGGAGGATCTCTTAAGCTGACCGGGAATATTTTTTGGGGGAATACCGGGACTCGTGTGGTTTATAAAGAGTCTGGAACCGTTACATCCGGCGGGTTTAACGTCTCCGACAAGGCCGGCAACACGGGGACGGGGGGCAGCGGCTGGGGTTTCACGAACGGCGATAAACGGGCCACGTCCCCGGTAGTCAGTTCCGTCAGCTTTAGACCCATTGGGGGCGGCGAGGCGATAAGCGTAATCGCCGCAAGGCCGGCGGGCTACCCGGTAACGGACTTCTACGGCGATCCCATACCGGAAGTGGGCGCGGCGGCCGGGGCGGCGCAGACGGCGACACAGGCGGGGGGGTATATTCTGAATTACGCCCCGACAGGGCCCGGTACGATAACGGTCACAAGCGGCACGGTAGACGCAGACGGTGTAAGCAGCGGCACCGTAACCCTGACGGCTTCGCCCGCCGGCAACGGGGTATTCCGGTACTGGATACTGGACGGGACAAAGCAGGGGGAACAAGCAACCCCAACGCAGTTTACCGTGAACATGGACGCACACAAAACCGTGCGGGCGATGTTTTACACTCAGGTAACAAGTACCGGCAACACCGGACCCGGAAGTCTGCGGGAAATCCTGGCCGCCGTGAATAGCGGTGAGGGGATCGTCCTCCCCTCGGGTCAAACCATCACCCTGAACACCGCTCTGCCCGCGATAGCTAAGAGTATTGTTATTGAGGGGAACGGGGCGACCCTCCAGAACGGTATTACGCCGGGCCAGGGAAGCCGGCTTTTGACGATCAGCTCCGGCGCGGAAGTCACTATCAGCCGCCTCCACTTTAAGGGGGGCAAGGTGATCAACCCGAGCGGTTCGGGCGCCTATGGCGGGGCGATTCACAACTCGGGAAATCTCACCCTGGAATCCTGTATCTTCAGCGATAATACGGTAAGCCAGTCCAATGCCTGCCAAGGCGGCGCCATATATGCCAGCAGCGGTAGTTTAACCGTTTCGGGTTGTACCTTCTATGGAAACAGCACGGCGACCCCCTCCACCAGCTCCGGCGGGGGGGCGATCTATCTATTGAGCGGAACCCTTACGCTGACCGGGAATGTTTTCTGGGGAAATACCGGGGGGTCGTATCCCGTGGTTCGAAGATCGTCTGGAACCCTTACATCCTCCGGTTTTAACGTCTCCGACCAGGTCACGGGAACTAGCGGCTGGAGCTTCACGAATGGTGATAAACAAGCCCCCTCTTTGCCTGTCAGTCCCTTCAGCTTTAAGCTTATTGGGGGAGGCAGCGCGGCGGCAGGCGTAATCACCGCAAGGCCGGCGAACTATCCGGCAAAGGACTTCTACGGCGATCCCATACCGGAAACGGGCGCGGCGGCCGGGGCGGCGCAGATGGCGACACAGGCGGGGGGATTTATTCTGAATTACGCCCCGACAGGCCCCGGTACGGTAACGGTCACAAGCGGCACGGTAGACGCCGATGGTGTAAGCAGCGGCAACATAACCCTGACGGCTTCGCCTTTCGCCAACGGGGTATTCCGGTACTGGATACTGGACGGGACAAAACAGGGGGAACAACCAAACCCAACCCAGTTTACCGTGAACATGGACGCTCATAAAACCGTACGGGCGGTGTTTTACACTCAGGTAACAAGTACCGACAACACCGGACCCGGAAGCCTGCTGGAAACCCTGGCCGCCGTGGATGACGGCGAGGGGATCGTCCTCCCCGCGAATCAAACCATCACCCTGACCACCGTTCTGCCTGCGATAACCAAGAGTATTGTCATTGAGGGGAACGGGGCGACCCTGACCCAGAGCAATATTACGCCGAACTATAATACTCAACTTTTGAAAATTCAGGGCACTACCCCGGAAGTCCGTATCAGCCGCCTCCATTTTAAGGGCGCCAGGACGACCAGCACATCGCAGATAGATTGTAGCGGCGGGGCGATTAGTAGCGGGGGAAAGCTCACCCTGGAATCCTGTATCTTCAGCGATAATATAATAGCCAAGGAGAGCAAATCCATCTATGGCAGTGCCGTATCTAGTAGCGGTGTTTTAACCGTTTCAGGTTGTACTTTCTATGAGAACGGGACGATAGAGGCGATCTATAACAGTGGTACCGCTACCTTGACCGGGAATATTTTCTGGAGTACCGCAAATGCAAAGCCGGCTTCTAGTACGGTAAGTAATGGGTACAACGTCTCCCACAGAGCCGGCGGCACCGGCACAAGTGCCAGCGGCTGGGCCTTTACCACCGGGGACACACAACTGACGGATCTCAGCTTTGACGCCGCCTTTAAGCCGTCTTCCGCTTCAAACGGCCTGCCTGCCGTACCGGTATCGTCCCTGTCCGGTTTCCCCTTGCTGTACTTTAACGGGGACAGCCGGGGAACCACGCCGGGAGCCATGCCTGCCCAGCAGTAAGGGACTAATTTGCTGTACCCCTTCGGGGGGAGGGGCCGGAACCGCGGCCCGGTTCCCTCCGAAATGGGTACAGTTGCGATTTACGGATTTGCTACAAAGACAATATGAAGAATGAACAGGTAGCAGGGAGCAGGGAGCAAGTAACCAGGAATAGGGACATGAGGAATAGCGAATATGAGATCGAACAACAACATTGCTACCTTGTTACTTGTAAAAAGAGGTGTGTAGTGTTGGTGCCGCGGGGATTCCGAAGGAGGCGATACGCAGGCTTAGGGCTTAGCTTTGTGGATTCCGAAATTGTCGCCATTCAACGAAGGTACAATGTGATTTCTATTGTTACCAGAGCGAGCAGCGTTTTTAACGCCCACGAGAAAATGAAAGCCTTTAACGTGTTTAAAAAGGTAAAACACCCGGCGGGGAACGACGAATGAAGATAAAACCGCCAAGGACACAAGGGTACACGAAGGAAAAGAACAAGGAATAATAGTGAAACTGTGAAATAGTGAACAGAGGGTAATGGGAAAGAAGGGCCGTCCGGGGATTAGCCGGGCGGCCTTTTTGTTTTATAACCCGTCAGACAAAAACGGCCGGTCTAAATCTTCCAACGATAAATGAAGTAAAAATAATAGGAAACTGTTATATAATTCTCTTTCTTTCCGCCTTACCCTGTACCTATGGAAATGAACAATGAACAGGGAACAAGTAATACCGGCTTATGTTCACTTATCTCCCTTGAGGATTTTAAGACGATTCTGGGTATAGACGACCGGGAGAATACGTTAAGCCGGTATTGCCTTATCACGGCAACTTTCACTATCGAGCACTACTGCAGGCGGCGGCTGGTTAAAAAAACTATCAAGGAGCAAGTACCCCTGAACACGGGGGAATTGTTGCTGCCCCTGCGGGAGTATCCGGTACGGGAGGTGTTAGCCGTTTACGCAATGAATAATGGGGAAATGCTGGGGCCTGATTGGTACCGGGTGATTCCCGATTTGGAGGCGGAGACCGGGGAGGGGCCGGAGGATACGGTCTACAGCCTTTCTCTTTCTTCTGCTTTGAACCGGGGCCGGGGTTTTACGGCAATTAAGGCGGTATACCGGGCGGGGTATGGCTATGGGGAGGCTGGGGACCCTTACGGGGTCCCTGCTGACCTGGCCTCGGCGTGCCTGGAACTGGCGGCCTGGAACATGAGCCGGTACCGGGATCGGCGGATTGGGGTGACCGGGAACGTCCGGGGTTCCGGCAAGGACGGGGAACATCTGGAAAGCGCCATGCCGGAAAACGTGCGGGGTCTTCTGGAACCGTACCGGCGAAGGGTGATTTAAGACAAGGAACAGGGAATAGGGAGCAGGGAGCAAGGGAACAAGGGAACAAGGAGCAGGGGGCAGGGAAGAATGAATAAGGGATTATTTATAGAAGAAATCTTGCTGAATTCCGTTGAATTGCTCCTTTCTGGGCGGGTCAATGAGTTGTTAGGGGAAATGGAATACTCCGTACCGCCTATTGAGTTTGGCAGTTACCGGGGAGGGTCCGTTGTGGTTCCGATTATCAGCCTTTCCACTTGTGAACAGACAGAAAAGGAGCGGATTGTCCGGCTGGATGCTTATACCCTGACCGTTACCTTTGCCGTCCCGGAACGGCCCGGCGGGGAGCGGAACTGTTACGCCTATGCCGCATCGGCGGCCACGGCGTTGAAAGAAGATCCTACCCTGGGCGGGATGGCTGACCGGGCGGAACTGACGGGAAAGAAGTATACCCCGCCGAAACAGAACGGAACCGGGGGACAGTGGGAGGTTGAACTAAAAATCCATGTCCTTATAGAGGAGGCAGGTGTATGACCGTACAAGGCCGGGATTGCTTAATCGTGATTAAAACCCAATACCGGGAAATGGGCGTACCCTACGCCGAAGAAACGATTCGGGAAGCGGTATCGCTGTTGACGGAGGAAGCCGCCATTGAGGGGGGCGGTTCCTGCCAGGTCATACGGAAAAACGGCGGGGTTACCGGGTGCGTGGTGACACCGCTGACCATCGGAACGGCTCCCCTCTTGTTGTATCTGGCTATGGGGAGTTCGGGGCTGCCGTTGTATGTGTCCGAAACCCGGAACATCTATCTCTACAAACTGAACCTTTTACCCGCTGAGGACGGCAGCCGGTTTGATTTGGTGCAGGATAGAGGCGGGGAACGAAAATTGTATGAAGATTGCCGGGTACAAAGTTTTGAACTGCGGATACTGCGCAGGGAAGCAATAAAATTAAAGTTAAATATTACCAGTGAACGGCCTCCGGCGATATACCCCTATCAGGATATAGCCCCTACGGAATTAGGGGAACGGTTCATGGGGGACCGTGTTACCTACCGGATAAACGGAACGGAATATAACAATATCTACGGCCTGACCCTTTCTACGAGAAAGGAAGGCGGGACAAAAACTGAACTGTGGCTAAAAAGAGCTTTGGTACAAGGCCCTGACTTTCCGGGGATTATTGACGAACTGACCGTAACGGCACAATTACTGCGGGACAAGTACGAGTACCGCCATTATGGGATGTTCCGGCTTAAACTTTCCCGGCTGGTATTGATTGCTGATGAAACGGCGGTGGACTGCGCCGATTGGGTGATTGGGCCGCTACGGTATTACGTTGCGGGGACGGTAACGGCAGAGGTTTTTACCGTTGACGGGGGCAATCTGGAATGAAGTTTTATGAAATTGACAACGCCCTTATTGAAGCCATTGAAGCGGGGGACAAGCCGGTACGGGTACAGATTGATTTTAGCGGGGGTGCTGAAAAAACGGCTTCCATGCCGTTTTTTCAGCCTGGAGTTTTTGCAGAGCAAAAACTCCACCTGAAGCATACAAACACTACCATCCATGGCGGAGAAAATTTTGAAAGCGTCTTTGAACAGGATATTTTGGAAGCCGATTTTTACGGCCTGAAAGAAGCGGCGGGGGGAACCTCGGCACGGGGGGAATTGTTACTTGATAACCCGCAAGGGATTTATTCATATACAGGGGCGGGACCCGGTACGCAAGTAAAAGTTTCCTTTTCCCTGGGTGACGGACTTCCGTATTTTGAACGGTTTATTTTCTACATTGACGACAACGGCATACAGGA
>JAITBO010000089.1 GCA_031283505.1 Treponema sp.
GGTATCCGGCGATGACGTTTCGCTTTGCGCTCATGGATACCCCCATTTTGACCTCCGGGAACTATTAGCTCCGGATAGTCTGCCTTGATTTGGGTTACTTTTTCAATGAGGCAACGCGCCCCTTTGACAGGTCATGCGCTTTTTCATACTCTATAGGGAGGAGAAGTTTATATGCTGTTATCGGAGTTGGGAAGTCCTGTCGCGGAACTGCGGGGGCGAATCGAAGAAACCTGGAGGCGTCTTTGACGAGGCTTCTTTTGGAAGCAGGATAGCGGAGTTGGAAGAACGGACCGGCGGCGAGCTTTTTTGGGATGATCCTGCCGGGGCGGAAAAGGTCTTGGGGGAACTCAAGGCCCTAAAGAGCCGGTATGAACCCTGGAAAGAACTCAAATCGAAGATAGAGGATCTCTCGGTTCTTCTGGAATTGGCTTCCGATGCGGGGGATGAATCCCAGAGCGTGGAAATTGAGACGGAACTTGGAAGTCTTGCCAGGGCCTACGAGAAGCGGAACATCTTTGAGCTTATGCCCGGGGAAGTGGACAAAAACGGCTGTTTCCTCACCATCCATTCGGGAGCGGGGGGAACCGAAGCCTGCGACTGGTCCCAGATGCTGTACCGGATGTACCTCCGGTGGGCGGAACGGAAGGGATTTGCCGTGGAAGAGGTGGATCGTCTGGAAGCCGAGGGAGGCATAAAGTCCGCCACCTGCCGTATAGACGGGGATTACGCCTACGGCTACCTTAAAGGGGAGTCGGGGGTACACCGGCTGGTGAGGATTTCTCCCTTTGACGCCAACGCGAGGCGGCATACCTCTTTTGCTTCGGCATATATTTTTCCGGTCATAGACGACACCATAGAGGTGGATATCCGGCCCGAAGACCTCCGGGTGGACACTTACCGGTCCGGCGGCGCTGGGGGACAGCACGTAAATAAAACCGACAGCGCCGTCCGTTTCACCCATCTTCCTACGGGCATCGTGGTGGCTTGTCAAAATGAACGGAGCCAGATCAAAAACCGGGCCATAGCCATGAGTATGCTCAAGGCGCGGCTTTACGAATATTACCGGCAGGAGAAAGAAAAGGAAAACGAACGGTTTGCTCAGGAAAAAAAGGATATTTCCTGGGGCAACCAGATCCGTTCCTATGTTTTTCAGCCCTATACCATGGTCAAAGATTACCGGACCAAGTCGGAGGTTGGAAACATACAGGCGGTGATGGACGGAGATATTGATTATTTTATTGAGGAGTATCTGCGTTTTGCATGGAACAACGCGCGCTCTTAGGCGTCCCGTCCGTATTTTTATCCTCATCTTCGGGATGGGCGTTTTCGCGCTTTCCCCTTGCAAAGTCTTTGGTAAGGGGAAGGCCGAAACCGGGACGCGGCCTGAGCCCATCAATATCGAGTGGGTGTTCTGCGTCACCGCCCTGGATATTTCCGCTCTTCCTCCGGCGCGGCGGATCATCGGCGAAGTCCTCCAGGCTAACCTGGTGGATTCCCTCAAGGCGGTGGATTACCGCATCAGGATTTTCCCGGAGTACACCTATTATGAAGGTACTGCCTGGTCCAAGGCGCGTCTTGAGGCGGGCAAAAAGCTGGAGGCCAAACGGAAGGACCGGGATTTGCTTTTATACAAAGGCGACGCCGGATGGAGTTACCGCCGGGCACTGGAAAGCGCCAATAAAGAAATAGCCAAGTTGGAAGAAGATTTAAAAAAAACCGAAGCGGCGATCCCGGAGATAGGGACCAGACCGGCTTTTAAGCTCACCAAAGAGAACGAACAGGGGACGTTTCCCAAGGCCCCGGGGGAAGGCGGGGAAAAACGGTTCTGCATAAGCCAGAATGCCGACGCTTTTCTTTCCGGAAAGGTTTCGGAATTCCATGGCCGGCTTTACGTCATTCTGCGGATCTACGCCCGTTACGCCGATTCGTATATCTACGAAGACAGCGACATCTTCTCCCCGGAGGATCTCAATGTGGCGGTGGAAGAAATTTCTGGCCGTCTGATTGCCGTCATCGCGGGGACGGAACCGGCGGCTATACAGGTGACGGCGGAGCCCGAAAGCGCCATGGTGCTGATCAATAATTCCTATGCGGGAAGGGGAAAGACTGAAATACTGGAACATTCCCCCGGGGAGGTGGAAGTTTCGGTATACGCGGAGGATCATAATCTTCGAACGGTTCCCCTGGAATTGGCTGCGGGGGAATTGGCGGAGCTGTCCATACAGCTTACCCCTCTGGCCGAGTCGATTTTCAATGTGGAAGCGCCCTCCGGTTCCGGCGGTTCTCTGTACCGGGGTTCTTTGTACCTTGGGGAAGTTCCCCAGGAGGTGAAGCTGCCTCTCAGTCAATACGGGTACTTCCAGATGAACACCCCGGCAGGAGAGACTGCCCAGGCGATCCTCTTCGGCGGTTCGGAACCGGGCATGGTTAATACGGTTTCCCTTAAACCCATGGCGCCCAAGGGAGAAAAGGAAGTGGACGCCGTAAGACGGAAATATTACGGATCCTACGGCAGATTCTGGCTGCTTCTGCCGGCTGCGTATGTCTTGCAAGGTTTATCCTCTACCATGACCAATACGTATAACGCGACAAGAAACCCTGACTTGTACGATAGGGCTCTGACATTATCCTATGTCAGTATGGGCGTCATGATTGCTGCGGGAGGTTTCCTGTTGGAATCCTTTGTCCGGGAAGCCATATACCTGGTAGTCGCTACCAGGCATGAGCCTAAGCTGACAAAAAAGAAATTAAGGGGTTAATATGGGGATCGCCGGTTTCAGAGAGCGGCTAAGAAATTTTTTCGGCCTCCACGATGTGGTAAAAGAAGAACTGTTTGACGATCTTTCGGATCTCCTGGTGGAAGGCGATTTCGGCGCCGCCGAATCCTACAATACGGTAGAAAAACTGCGGGAACGGTGCAGGAAGGAGAAAGTCCCGGACCCTGAGGGTGTGCGCCGCGTCCTGGCGGCCATTCTGGAGGAGACCCTTGCCCAGGCCGCTTCCGGCCCTTGGGAAACGGAGTTGTTCCCTGATGGCGGGGGACTCGCCGTCATCCTCCTCCTGGGGGTGAACGGAGTAGGTAAGACTACAACCGCCGCCAAGCTGGCTTCCCTGTACCGGACATGGAAGGGCCGGAAACCCATCCTGGCTGCGGCGGACACTTTCCGGGCCGCCGCCATAGACCAACTCAAGATACACGGCGAAAGACTGGGAGTGCGGGTTGTAGCCCACAAACAGGGCGGGGATCCTGCGGCGGTGGTGTACGACGCTCTGGAAGCGGCCCAGGCCGGAGGCGGGGACCTCATCGTCACGGATACCGCCGGGCGTATGCACACCAAGGCCGCCCTGGTGGAGGAACTGAAAAAAATAGACCGGATCGTGGAATCGAAAGCTGAGGGCGGACGGTACGTCAAGTGGCTGGTTTTGGATGCCACCACCGGACGGAACGCCCTGGCCCAGGCGGAGATATTTCACGATGCGGTAAAACTGGACGGAGTAATACTTACCAAATTCGATTCCACCGCCCGGGGTGGCGTTGTGTTTTCCCTGGCGGAGGTCCTCAAGCTGCCGGTACGGTATGTTTGCGACGGTGAAAAATATGAGGACATCAAGTCCTTTGACCCTTCGTCGTATGTCAAGGAATTTGCCGGCCTTGACTAAGTTCCTGTGCCGGAACGCCCTTCTTGTGGGACTTTTCACCGGCGCCGTTCTGGGGCTTTACGGAGAGCCCCGGTGGTTTGTCTCCAACGCTGCGGGGATGACCCTGGAGCCCGCCTATTCCCGTCTTGCCCTGAGGAGTAAATATGCCCTTATGATAGACACCCTTCCTCCCTCCATGATTCCGGATCGGCTCCGGCAATTCTACGTTGCCTCCTACACGGTGGAAGTCCGGGTCCTCTACAAAGACGGGGAGGAATCCCGCAGGCAGTGGCTGTTCAAGGACGCGGATGAACGGATACGCATGGTCGCGGTGTTCAACGCCGCTCTTCCCTCAAAGGCCGCTCCTCCCCCGGAGGATGCCGGAGACTCAGGTGAAGCGGAAGAAGAGAAGCCGGATCTTTCGGGGTTTATCGAGCTTTACAATACCGAAAACCGGATCGTCGAAGAACATCAGATAGATTCCGACGGAGGGGTCCGTATTGTCACCTATTTTTACGTTAATCGAACCTTGGTACGGGCCGAGACAGTGACAAAGAAATCCGCCGAAGGGGATGTTGAAGCGGAGCCCGAGGCCTATTGCACCGATTACTACAGGTACAGCCGTTCCGCTTCCCTGCGGGCGGTCGAGCGGGTATATCACCGCGCCGAGGAAACCGGGGATAACCGGGTGCGGCTTCCCTTCCCCCACATGGTTCTTGACGCTGCCAGGCAGACCGATTTTGTCAGGCCGGTATTGCCCATCAGTTCGGAATTTTTTCAGGACATACTTGCGGATGCGGGGGATAAAGTGATCTATACCACCGACGCCCGGGGCCGCATCCTTACGGAAACCCGGCAAAACGAGGCCGGGGAGGTTATTGGGGAAATGCGGAACACCTGGACCGGGAACCGGCTGACCCAGGTCCAGTGGATATCCGGGGAAGACGACCGGATAACGGAATATGAGTACAATGACGATGGGGACCGGATCCTGGAACGGAACATCAACAAGGGAATACTTGAACGGGTGATCCGCATATCCGGGGATCAGGAAATAGAGGAACTGTACATGGATGGCCGGGTGATGCTCCGGGCGGTCTGGGAAAAGGGACGCAAAATATCGGAAGAACGGGTCAGGGAGGGAAAACGGTGAGGGCTTTCCGATGGATAGGATTTGTGGCGGCCCGGTATGTTTCTATAGGCCGCCGGAACCCTTCGGCGCCGGCCTCTGTCTTCGCCGTCCTGGGGATCTTCACCGGGGTTCTGGCCCTGACGGTGATCCTCGCGGTGATGAACGGTTTTCAGTTGGGGTTCATAGAAAGCATAGTGGAAATATCCTCGTATCACGCCAGGATAGAGCCTTTGCCCGACGCCCCCGAAGGGCAAGCCCTGGTGGAACGGATACGGCGGCTCCCCGGAGTAGTCTCGGCGGTCCCTTTCCGGGAGATTCAAGGCATAGTCCGGGGGAACCGGGAAGCCCAGCAGGCGGTAGTTGTCCGGGGTATGCCGCCCCAGGTCCTGGAAATAGACAGGGGTATGGCGGAAAAACTGGAATTTACCGCCGGTTCCTTCAGTCTGGGCCGAGATGACGCGGTTGTCCTGGGGGTGGAACTGGCCCGGCGTCTGGGCGTAAGGGTAGGGGACGGGATAACCCTGATTTCCCTTTCCGGGTTTTTTCCGGGGTCCCTTCCGGAGGACGCCGGTGAAGGGGACTACCGGTTCACCGTCACCGGTGTTTTCCGTTCCGGCTTCTACGAGTACGATTTGGGCTGGGCTTTTGTCAACAATGTCGCCGCCGGGAACATAGGCGGCGACGCCCCGCTTTCCCTAGGGATCAAGTTCCGCAGCCGCTGGCAGGACGAGCGGGGTATGGAAAGCGTCAGGCGGCTGGACGAATACCGCTCCATAACGGAAAAAACGGGGATGGATGTCATGCGGTCCTGGAGGGACTATAACCGGGCGTTTTTCGGGGCTTTGCGGACGGAAAAACTGCTTATGTTCACCCTGGTGGGCCTTATCTTCATCGTGGTTGGTCTCAATATCTTCCAGGCCCAGCGCCGGTCCGTCCTGGAACGCCGGGAAGAAATCGGCCTCCTCAGGGCCCTGGGCGGCGGCGGCAGGGCAGTCAGGCTCATCTTTGTCTGGGACGGGTTTATCATAGGGTTTACAGGAGCCTCTCTGGGTATGACGGCAGGGATCCTTATCGCTGGCAATATAAACGCCTTTTTTTCCGTTCTGGAGGGGGTGATCAATTTCTTTATCAACCTTTTGAACGGTTTGGCCGTTGTTTTTCATCGGGGCGGATCGGTTATGGATGAGAATTTCGCGGTTTTCTCCCCGGCTGTTTTTTATATAAAAGAAGTTCCCGTCCGCATTATCCCCCACGAGGTGATCCTGATCTTCCTGTTCGGTCTCCTTTCGGCCCTCCTGGCGGCATGGTTTGCCTCAGGCAAGGTTTCCCGTACCAATCCTGCGGAGGTTTTGAGGTATGAGTGAGCCCATCCTAACGGTTAATAACATCGTAAAAAGTTTTGTCTCCGGCGCGGAGACCCTCTTTATCCTCAAGGGGGTCAGCTTTACGGTGGCAAAGGGAACTACGGCGGCTATAAGCGGTCAGAGCGGCAGTGGAAAGAGTACCCTCCTCAATATCCTGGGGGGGCTTGATCGCTGCGATTCCGGCGCCGTAACCGTGGCGGACCAGGAGATCACCGGTCTTTCGGAAAGCGGCCTTACCTCCTACCGGAGCCGGAGGGTGGGTTTCATCTTTCAGTTTCACTACCTCTTAAAGGATTTTACCGCCCTGGAAAACGTCATGATCCCCGGCTATATGGCGGGTATGAAGAAGAAAGCCGCCCTGGAAAAAGGCCGGGCTTTGCTGGCGGATGTCAAACTGGAGGACCGGCTTCACCACTTTCCTTCCCAGCTTTCCGGGGGGGAACGTCAGCGGGTCGCCGTGGCTCGGTCCATGATGAACGACCCGGACATTATCCTGGCGGATGAGCCTACGGGCAACCTGGACCCCGGAAACAGCGAGGCTGTGGCGGAGTTGCTCTACACGGAGGCCGAAAAATGGGGAAAGACCCTTGTCGTGGTTACCCATGACGAAAAGATGGCGGGCCGGGCCATGATCCGGTACACCCTGGAAGGCGGCCTCCTGGTTCCCTCGGTTCGGAACGAATCGTGTCAAGGGAACGAACCGTGAAAAATGGTCCCGAATTTTTTGTCGCCCTCCGCTACCTCCTGGGCAGGGCCAGAGAAGGGGGCCGCTACCTCCGGGGCGCCGCTGCGGGGATAGCTCTGAGCCTTATTCCCATCATCGTAACCCTGATCGTGGCCGACGGCATGATCCGGGGCATCACCGACCGCTATCTTGAATTGGGGACCGGCCACCTGCGGATTTACAACTATCAGGACGACGAGGAGGCCGGCCCGGAGAAACTCGCCGATCTTCCGGGGATACGGGGGGTGTGGACCGAGCGCCAGGGCCTTGGAGTGGTGATGAGCGGGAAGGGCGGGGCAAAGGCGGGGGCCACGATACGGGCCGTTGACCCCTCCTTCTGGACCGACGAGGGGAGCCGGCGCTTCCTTAAAACCGTCGCCGGGAGCGCGGAACTTTCGGGCGCCGGGGAAGTCCTTCTGGGCGAGGAATTGGCCCGGACCATAGGGGCCGGGGCGGGGGATATGGTCTACATCATGAGTGTGCGGGTTGCTTCCGGAGGGAGGAACGTCCCCAGAACCCTGCCCTTTACCGTCAGGGGCATTGTGTCGTCGGGATACCGGGAATTGGACGCCCTCTGGTGCATCATGGATTACGGGAGCGGTCTCAGGATTCTTGACCCGGAATTGTCCCAGACCTTTATGACCGTCAAGATCGCCGACCCCTACCGGGATGCCGGCGAGACGGCATGGCTTGCGAACCGTGTCCTGGGATCGGGCTACCGGGTCTACACCTGGAAAGACCTGCAACGCGCCCAGTACAGTTCCTATGAATCGACCCGGCAGATACTCCTGTTCATCATGGCCCTGATAGTGGTTGTGGCGGCGGTAAACGTTTCTTCCGCCGCCTCCATGCTGGTGATAGAACGCCAGCGGGACATCGCGGTTCTTAAAGCCTCAGGCACGAGTCCCGGCGCCGTCAGCCGGATTTTCCTGTGGGCTTCGTTTTTGACCGGCATTTGCGGAGCCCTTGCGGGAATAGCCCTGGGGCTTCTTATCGGGCGTTTCATTAACCCTATCATTCATGGAATGGAAATGCTCCTGAGCTTTTTTTCCAGCCTTTTCCACGCTGCCCCGGTGCGTATCCTCGATCCCGGATATTACCTGGAGATTATTCCCGTTATTATAGACTGGAAGACCGTGTCCCTCATCGGTCTTTTTACGGTTCTCTGCTCCGTTCTGGCCGCCTGGGCGCCTTCCCGCCGGGCCGGAAAGATACGGCCCATAGAATTGCTGCGCAGGTTCTAACGGCACATCCTATGACCTAGGCAAACCGTAGCCCGATCCGCCAACAGCGGTGAAGCATATACCAGCCTGTTATGCGCCGTTGGTTTTGCTTTCATCCATTATTTATTTTAAATTATTTTTTACTTTGGCAAAGAATGTGGCGGGGGCTATTACGGCGAACCGAAGGTTCGATGCAATAGCCCCCGCCACCTATTGATAAAGACTTTAAGAACGGCATCATCACTTTTTTTTAATTGCATCATCGATCAGTTGAGAAGAGGTTATTGTCACCTCCTACGTTAGCGTATAGGCAACAATCCAAGTGATTGTATATCTTCTATGACAATCAACGTAAATTTTTTCGCACCATAAATATTGAGATGGTCGCTATCACGAAAAAGGGAGATGTCGTTTTCAAAACGTTTATCATGGCTATAATCAAGATAGGGAACATTGGGATATTTTTCAGATATTTCACGGCTAAAACGATAAAATGTTTCAAGAAAATCCGGTGTTCGTTCCTCAAAAATAGCATTAAAGATACCCGTAATAGGTGTTGATATCAAAACCGGTTGAAGTTCACGGGCTAAACAATAATCAAGTATATCAGAGAGTATTTTTTGATTATAGATAAAACCATCAGCCCCTTTCTGTAAAGTAATTCCATCAGGTGAATCGGTTGTCCAGTCTCTATGATGTTTACTAGAATATTTGATAAGTTCCTCTTCGGACATAGCGCTATGCCATCGTTTTTGAAGTGTATCTTCGGGATTACTGTCTGAAACAATCGACCTGATATTAGCGCCTGCACTAAGCAGCGGAAAGACAGAATATCGTATATAGTCCTGCAAAGAATATTCAGGCATATATGCTTTATCAAGAATACGATAATATCGCGGAATTTGATCGCTATAATCGATTTTTATCCTTTCAATTTCAAAATACTCAATTAAGAATATTACCACCGCGTTTTTATCGAAATGGTTACTATATTGCT
>JAITBO010000096.1 GCA_031283505.1 Treponema sp.
CGCTTCTGCATGAAATTTCTTCTTAATATTCTTCGCTCGACCTTCTTGCTTTTCTAATGGCATAGCCGTCAGTACATGACCACCGCCATAGGCGGTGGATTTTTAAGTTTCATTAAAAAAATCCCCACCGCAAGCGCTAAACTTGACCCGCATATCGTTATCCGTATTTAAGAAAAAAACTACGGAGTAACACGAAGTTTTTGTTACAAAACCCGCATTTTCCTCTTTCCTCCATAAAGAACTCCAAAAACCTTCGGTTCCAAAACTCCGTGGTCAAATTTCTTCATTTTCGCCCTGGTTTTGAAGAAGGGGTATTGAAGCGGATAGCCCGGCCACCAGCGGCGATGCGCCCGACAATAAACTCGACATTCAGCCTTTTAATGACTTTTCCCTCCCTGAAAGGGCAAATTTTTTCGCAAGATCTTGTTTTCTTATTTTTACGGGCTATATTATTATTTGAGAGTAGAAAATTCTTAAAAGTGCGTTGCATATAGTATTTGCAGTACACATTATTTGTGGCAATTTCGTTAAATAAAAAAATTTACCGCTCATAAATTTTAGTTAAAAAAAAGTCGAGTGTATGTTGATTTATAAAAGACGAACAGGTAACGCGGCGCTGCTCCGTTGGTTAAAAACAGTTTTTTCCTCCTTACTCCTTTTAAATGTAACTGTAAGGTCTTCCTTTGAACCTAAACTCCTGTATAATAGTTTGGTCTTTTTACCTATTCTCCCTGTTCCCGTTGCTTTCCTTCTCTTTTTTCCCTGTCAAAAAATCTTTGGTTCCTGGAACCTTCGATTTCTGAAACCAAAGGTTTCTGGAACCTTTGGTTTCTTGTATCTGCAAAACAGTCCGCATTGCGGAAAAATATTTTAAGGAGATATTTATGAAAAACATGAAAAAAACGAAATTGTTCGGCTTTTTCACTACAGGCTTCTTGCCCGGCTGTGCGCTGCCCGGTTTTCTGGCGGCCTTGCTGCTGGCAGGATGTTTCAACCCCATTACTGCGGTCCTCCCGAAAACCGGCGGCCCCGCAGCCGATCCTTTTACCTTTGACATCATGATCAACAAAGATGGATCCGCCCGTTCCATTGCGGGACCTGATTCAGGCCAGATAAAAGGAGACATCCGTAACTTCATCCAGCTAATCGTGGTGAATGACTCCGGCAACATCGTCGCTTTTGACGAAGTTCGCCGGGTAAGCGATAAAGATAAGACGGCCATACTCTCCATTGATTCCATTCCCTTTGGACAGAACTACCACTTTCTGCTATTGATGGGTCACTGGGAACACGATGGAAGTTATAACTATGTCGAAGCCAATCTGCCCACCCTCCTGGCCGCCGGGTTGATGGAACATATGGTAACCGGGAGCGGGAAGCTCACGGTGGTAATGTGGCCTATTGTGGTGGACACGGTGTTTACCACCTCCAACACGGGGGTTCCTACAGCCTCCCGGACTGCCGAGCCGGAGGTAAACGCCGGCAAGCCCGAAGCGGTCTCCTTGCTTCCAGTTGACTGGGGAGTAACCTGGACGGTTAAGAAGGGAATTTCCGGAAACGGTTTCGCCGATCTGGTAAAAGCCCAGAAGGTGACAGATGCCGCCGCCGGGAACAACCTGAAAGTCAAAAGCAAACAAACCATAGTAAAGGGGACCGGGCTAAGCGAGTCCGCGCCTGTCACCTCCAATACCGAAACGGAAAACATCATAACCCTGGGGTCGATAGGGCAGTATACATCGGGGATAACCCGGATAGGGACGGAAGGCTCGGTTGCTTTCAAACTGGAATACGTACCCTTTAACCTGACAACCGCCGGGACGTGGACCGCCTATGACAGTAAATCGAAGTTTGACTTGAGCGGGAACAAGGCGCCGGTGTGGATCATCCGTAACGGGGTAAACGACCTGGCCCAGAACAACAATACAGACTTTAACAACTTTGGAAAGGCCGGATACGCCTCTGCCAATGGGAACGGGGCGGCGGCCTTTAAGATAGCGGCGAAAGAACCTGCGGATCCGAAAAACCCGCAGGCCGGGGATCTGGTGATCAGGGACGGGAAATTTAAGGGCCTGGACAAGACTAATTCCACAAAAGCGAATATAGAGTTTATCACCGGAGGGTATACGGGGACTGCGGAAGTGTATTATACGGTGGTGGATGCCGAGGCTTCAGCGCCCAAATATTCCGGGTATACCTGGCTTGACTCTGTGGGGGCGACCGTTATTCCCGTTCTCCCGGCTCTTCCTGTGCCGCACGGAGCAGAGATAACCCTCCCCGGTTCGACGGATGCCGGGTATCAGGCGGACGGCAACTATGATGTGTACGTGATATTGTTCAAAGACGGAACGGTGAGCGCGCCGATCAAGATCAACACAGGATCAGGCAACGGGGAAGTAGGCTATGAGTGGGGACAAGGCAGATTCGTAGCGGTTTCCGGCGGCCCTAACGCCGCTTGGTCCGATGATGGCGGCGAGACATGGACAGCGGCGGCACTACCGGGGTCTTTTTCCTGGGACTGTCTGGCCTATGGTAACGGCGTATTTGTAACGGTTGCTAGTGGTAACTATGCCGCCTGGTCTGATGACGGTGGCGAGATATGGACGGCGGCAACACTGCCATATTCCATCAATTGGAGCGGCCTGGCCTATGGTAACGGTGTATTCGTAGCGGTTGCCCAAAACAGCGACAAGGTTGCTAGGTCCAAAGATGGCGGAAAAAACTGGATGGCAGCGACACTGCCGAGTTCCGCTTACTGGAGCCGCGTTGCCTATGGGGACGGTATATTCGTAACGGTTACTCTTAATACTAACGACGAAGTTGCTTGGTCTGATGACGGCGGTGAGACATGGACAGCGGCAGCACTGCCGAGTTCCGCTTCTTGGTACGGTCTGGCCTATGGTAACGGTGTGTTCGTAGTGGTTGCCGTCTCTAATGAGGCCGCTTGGTCCGATGACGGCGGCAAGACTTGGAATATGGCGACACTTCCGAGCTCCGCCGCTTGGAGAGTGAATTATGGGAACGGCATATTTGTAGCGATTGCCGAAGGCGATGACAAAACCGCATGGTCCGATGATGGCGGTAAGACATGGACGGAGACGGCACTGCCGGATTTTGGCAGTTGGTTCAGTGTAACTTATGGGGACGGGATGTTCGTAGCAGTTAGTGGTGATGGCCACTATGATGCCGTACTCGGCGGCTGGTCCGCATCTTGGTCTGCCAGGTCCGTTGATAACGGCAAGACCTGGATACCGGCAGGGACACTGCCTGCTTCGCCGTGGCCGGAGATAGGCTCATTGATGTGGACAAGCGTGGCCTACGGCGAATAACCATAAACCAATATAACAGCCCGCCCCCTGCATGGGGACAGCGTATCCAACCCTCCCTGACGGGAGGGTTTTTTTTGTACGCCCAGCATGGGCAGAAACTTGGCGGTGAAAGACCGCTACACGCTTGGTAGTAGGGAGCAGGGGACCAGAGGTCCCAAGCCAAAGGCAAGGGTGTCCGCGGGAACTTCGTTCCCGACGTGAGGTGGAATCTGAAGGAGTGGATGCGAGAGCATCCACAGGCAAAGTCCCGGGCCCTCCCCCGCGAACCGGTGAGCGGGTTCTTAACAGAAACCGCATATAAGGCATATGCAGGGCGGACGAGCTTGC
>JAITBO010000104.1 GCA_031283505.1 Treponema sp.
CCGGAGGCGAAAAAACTCACCCAACAGTTCGTCCTGGCGGAAAAGAAAGGCATCCAATGGGTCGTCGTTCCCGGAGAAAAACCTGCCGAAGCCCCCCTTACCCTGAGGGAGCTAAAAACCCGCCAGGACAGGAAGGACCTTTCCTTTGAAGAAGCTGCGGCGCTCCTTGGACAGTGACGGCGTTCTAAGACCAATTCAAGCAGGCCGCGAAGGAGAAACAACATGATCGAACAGAAGAAACTATCCCTGGAAGATTGTCTTAAAGCGGCAACGGAGACCAAAGAGCTTTTGCTGGGCTCCGATGCCCTGGAAGGCATACCCCGGTTGCTCCGGGAACACTACGATTTTGCCGCAGCCTGCGTCATTGCCGACGAAAACACCGATGCCGTAGCGGGAAAAAAAGTCCGGGACATCCTATCCGCCGCCGGTGTTCCTCTGGCGGCCTCCCTGGTGTTCCCCGGCTCTCCCCGGCTCCACGCCGACTACCGGCATATCGCCCGGATATGCGCCCATATCGCGGCCCAGCCCGGCAATGGGCGCATGGTCCCCATTGCCGCAGGCGCGGGAACGGTGAACGACATGGTAAAGCGGGCCGCTTCGGAACTGAACCTCCCCTACCTCTGCGTTCCCGCCGCCGCGTCGGTGGATGGCTATACCTCCTATGGCGCGGCCCTCCTGTCGGAGGGCTTCAAACAGACTTTCCCCTGCCCCGCCCCCCGGACCCTGGCGGCGTCCACGGCGGTGCTGCGGGAAGCGCCGGCCTACCTTTCTTCCTCAGGATTCGGCGATTTGGCGGGTAAGATCATCGCCGGGACGGACTGGATCATCGCCGAAAAAGCCGGCGCCCTGGGCGCTCCCGGCACAGAACCCATCGATCCCCTGGCATGGAACATGACCCAGACCGGGCTTTTGGACACCCTCAGACTGTCGGCGGACGCGGCGCGGGGAAACGCGGACGCCCTGGGGGTTCTCTTTTCCGCCCTGTCCGTCACCGGCTTCGCCATGCAGCGTCTGAAGAGTTCCCGGCCCGTGTCGGGCTGTGAGCATCTGTGGAGTCATATCTGGGAAATGGAGGACCTCTCGGTGGACGGCAACCCCGTAACCCACGGCCACAAAGTCGCCATGGGGACCCTGGCCGCCGCCGCCTTTACGGAAGCGCTCTTCGCCCCGGCCTCCCCTCCCCTTCCCTCCCGAAACTGGAAACTGCCCGGCAGGGCGGAACGGGAGGCGGAGGTACGCGCCGCCTTCACCACGGCGACAATCCCCGGAAGCGGCCCTGGGGAGGCGGCGGTAAAGACGGCCATGGAAAAGCTGGCGGAGGAAAAACGCGCCGGGGTCCTGGCGGAGGCCCTGCGAGACAACTGGAAAGAGATACGGGAAAAAGTCCTGGAAAGGCTCCCTCCCTACAATGAACTACGGGACCTTATGGACCAGGGCGGCTGTCCGGTCCTGCCCGCCGAAATCAACCTGAGCCGTAGCGAAGTCATCGCCACAGCCCGGCGGGCCCAGATGATACGGAACCGCTACACCGTACTGGACATGGCCTGGGATCTGGGGGTCTTCGAGGAAGTTCTGGCAAAAATGGAAGCCGGGCCTTACCTCGAATGATCGATCCTAAACCAGGGTACGGGCTATCCGCACTATATCCGCAAAGACGCCCCCCGCAGTAACCTGAGCGCCCGCGCCGGGGCCCTTGATCACCATGGGCAGGGTTGAATACCGGTTGCTGGTAATCACCACGATGTTGTCCGAATCCACCAGGGAACGGAAGGGGCTCCCCTCCCCTTCCTCCCGGAGGGAAAGCCGGGCGGAGCCTTCCTCGATGACCGCCACATACCGCAGGGCCTGGCCTCTGACCGCCGCATCGGCGCGGCGCTTTTCAAAGACCGGATCCACCTTCCGCAGCTCCTCGAAAAAGGCGTCCACGCCGGCGGCCTCGAAGCACGCGGCGGGCAGGATGGGCTCTATGAATACGGATTCGAATTCCAGGGACATACCGCATTCCCTGGCCAGGATCAGAGCTTTCCGGGCGGCGTCCATGGCGTTGAGGTCGTCCCTGGGGTCCGGTTCGGTATACCCCTTGGCCCTGGCCTCCTTTACCAAAACGGAAAAAAGCTTGGAACCGTCGAAGTTGTTGAAGATGTAGCTCAGGGTTCCGGACAGGACCGCCTCTATACGCCTAACCTTGTCCCCCGAAACTGCCAGATCCCTAAGGGTGGAGATGACCGGCAGACCGGCGCAGACCGTGGTCTCGTAGAGATAGGGAATACCCCGATCTTTGGAATACCCCGTCAGGGTGTGGTAATACTCCAAAGCGCCGGAGTTGGCCTTCTTGTTGGGAGTGACGATGGGAATGGAGGATTGCAGTATTTCGGCGTACCGGGAAGCCACATCGTTTCCGGGAGTACAGTCGCAGAACGCCGTATTGGGGAGATTGAGGGCCTTCATCCGGGCAATAAAGACATCCAAATCAAAGGTGTCTCCCGGCGTATCACCGGAAAGAAGGGTTTTGACGGTTTTGGGATTCAGGCCGTCAGGATTGAAAATCATGTGCCGGGAATTGGCCGCCCCCACCAGGTTGATGCGTATTTTGTGCTCGTCCGCCAGGATTTCCCGGTGTTCCGCGATTTGGTCCACCAGGGTACCCCCGATAAGGCCGATCCCCGCCAGAAAGAGGTTCACCGAACGCACGCCGGAAAGGAAGAAGGCTTCGTGTATCGCGTTCAGGGCTTTGGCCTCGTCGTGCCGGGAAATGACCGCCGAGATGTTGAGTTCCGACGATCCCTGGGCTATGGCCACGATGTTGATCCCGTTCCGGCCCAGGGCATGGAAGACCTTTCCGGATATGCCGGACCTCCGCTTCATCTTTGAACCCACTATCGCGATGACGGCAAGCTCCCCTTCGACCACCGGCTCGTCTATGGTGGCGGCGGCGATCTCCTTTTCAAATTCCTCCCTCAAGGCGGCGGCGGCAGCGGCGGCGGAGGCAGGGTCCACGGCAAAGCAGATGGAATATTCGCTGGAACTTTGGGTTATAAGGATGACGTTGATCTGCCGCCGGGCCAGAGCGCCGAAAAGCCGGGAAGAGAATCCCGCCACCCCTACCATACCCGTCCCCTGGAGGCGTACCAGGGTGATGTTCCCCAAGGAACTTATCCCCCGTATGGGATAAGAGCTGTCTTCAACTTCTCCGGTAATCCGGGTTCCCGAATCCGAGGGGTTAAAGGTGTTACGTATCACAATGGGGATACCCTTTTCCAGGGCCGGCCTGACCGTGGGAGGATGCAGAACCTTGGCCCCGAAATGGGAAAGTTCCAGGGCTTCCTCGTAGGAAATGCGGTCTATCTTAAAGGCGGTCTTAACCATCCGGGGATCCGCAGTGAGTATACCGTCCACGTCGGTCCAGATTTCCACCGCCTCGGCCCCGATGGCGGCGCCGAAGATAGCTGCCGAAAGGTCCGACCCCCCCCGGCCCAAAGTAGTGGTATGCCCCTCCTCATCGGATGCAATGAATCCTGTGGCGATTTGCAGGGTAGGCCGCTTTTCCAGATAGGAGCGGATATTCCCATAAGTTTCCCCGGGAATGAAATGAGCGGCGCCGTAGGCTCTGTCGGTTTTAATGACCTCCCTGGCATCCAAATACTCGGCGTTCAACCCCCGGGAAACAAAAAAATGGGCTATCAGGGATGCGGAGAGCCGCTCTCCAAAGCTCATGATGTAGTCCAGGCTCCGGAGGGACAGTTCCCGTAATATCGTCACCCCGTCCAGGGTACGGGAAAGCTCAGAGAAAGCCCCCTCAATCATTGCTTCGACGGCCCGCCGGGATTCCTCCTGAAAAAATCCGGCGGCCAAATCCAGATGCCGGCTGCGCATACCTTCCATTATGACGGTGTAGCCCCCGTCTCCCATGGCGGCTTGACGTGCGATAGCGATAAGTCCGTCAGTCATCCCGCTCAGGGCGGAAACGACTACTACCCGCACCCTGGGCCCATGTTCCCGGTCGTTCACAATGGCGAAAAGTTGCCCCAGCGCACCGGCGGTTCCTACCGATGTACCTCCGAATTTGAGGACCAGCATACGTAACTCCAAAAAATAATTCAATATTAGTCCGAAGCCAGTTTCATCGGACCATAGCGCTGACCGGGTTTTGAAACTGGCTTATAAGAGTGATACGATTTTTTACACTTTTTTACAAGACGTACCTTGCTTTTTTTTCTCACTTCCCATATCGTATTAGTAAGATCGAAGTACTTGCAGGGATAAATACTTGCAAAGATTAGCCTTCTATGTGTAACATTCTATCAAACATAATACTCTACCAACTTTTATTTGGAGTACCTAAGTGACGTATATCATTGCCGTTGTAATTGCTTCTTTTGTATTATCTTTTATAACCGTATGGCTAATATACCGCTTGTCTCATAGAAAAGCATGGTATGATCAGATAGATGAACGGAAAATCCATACCGGAGACGTTCCGCGGCTGGGAGGCATTGGGTTTTCCGTAGCGTTTATTGTGGTTTCCCTGGCTCTTTTCCTGGTCATGGAAGAAATTCGTTTTAACTTCCGGTTTATTTCAGTGTTCATAGGTTTATTCGTCACATTGGCATTCGGAGTTCTTGATGACTTTCGTAATCTGCCTTCCGGAATTAAACTGCTTGTTCAAATCATTGCGGGCCTCCTGGTTATCATCCCCGGTTATACGTTCCACAATCTGTTCTTTTTTGGAGATAATTTCCGGACTTTTGTATGGCTTAGGTTTCCTCTTTCATTGTTGTGGATCGTAGGACTTACCAACGCCATCAATTTTATAGACGGAGTTGATGGCCTTGCCGGAGGAATCTCCGTCATCATCACCGTGATCTATGCCGTCATTTTCGCTTCCTTTACTAATTCCATTACGATCTTCTGTATCTGCCTGGTTGCGGCTATCGGAGGGTTTCTGGTTTTTAACCTGCCCCTTCCCCAGGCAAAGATATTTATGGGTGATGGGGGAAGCCAGTTTCTGGGCTTTACCCTGGCGGTACTGCCCCTCCTCGATTTGGGAGATACCCACTTAAATCTGCCCATTCCCTACGCAAGCGCCCTGCTTCTTATTCCTATTCTGGACATGATTTCCGCTATATGGCGGCGCCTTAGAGATGGCCGGCGCATAGACAGTCCCGATAAAGCCCATATCCATCATAAATTGATGAACTTAGGGCTTAACACCTGGGGTATCGATGGAGTCCTCTACAGTTTGCAGATAGTTTTGGGGACATTGATTTTTTTTGCGGTCAAGTTTTACAGCCATCGGAACGTATCTTTGATTTTATTGGGACTCGCCTATCTTATAGCTATTGCTTTTTTTATAACCATTCATTATTCAAACAGAACAAAAATGTTACAGGTTAGGGGGGGGGGGGGGGGGGG
>JAITBO010000126.1 GCA_031283505.1 Treponema sp.
AATTTTGAGGTCAGGCCGTTTTTGCTGCTTTTCAGTCTCAGCCTTGCTGCCTTTGCCGCTCTTTTCTTTCTTGTCGGCAGGGGTAAGTAACGCCTCCTGCACCTTCCGGGCCTGGGCAAACTCATTCGGGTCAAAATGCAGATACCATTCCGTCATCCGGTCGGACTTGTGCCTCGTTACCGCCTGCACCTGTTCAAGCGTAAGCCCCTGCGTCTGCAATTCCGTATTCAGAAAATGCCGCCAACTGTGAAGCGATAATCCCCTCCGGGTTATCTCCGCCTGGTTTATCCCGGTCTTTTTCAACGCCCGGTGAAACTCCTTGTAGACATACATCCGGCTTACCGGCGTTGCCCCGCCGTCAAGGGAAAACACATATCCCTTGCCGTTTTGCTCCATCAGCTTTTTCAAGAGTTTTATCATTTCAGGTATCAGGGGGATAAACCGGGTTTCTTTAGTCTTGGTGGGGCCGTAACCGTATTCCCCGTAACTCCCGCAGACGTAAATATAATCGTCAAAGACATATTCCCCCCGCAGGGCCATAATCTCCCCGGCCCTCATCCCGGTAAGGGAGGCAAGCCGGTTGGCAACATAGGCAACCTCTTTATCCCCCCACACGGTTTTCCAGTTTTTGGGAAAGAGTTTTTGCACTTCCTCCACGGTGATAATCTCAATTTTTTTCCGGTCATTCTTGAGCCGCTTTACCCTGGCGCAGGGGTTCACCTTGATAAGTTCCTGTTCCACCGCATAGGACATCATCGTGTTAAGCGTACCCAATACCGTATTGGCATAGGTATTCTTGTAAGCCTTTATTTCCGTTTTGCCGTCAACGGTAAATTCCCGGTTCTTAAAACCTAACAGCCACTTGTTAATGTCCTTGTAGGTAATTTTTTCAAGAGGCGTATCGGCAAAGAAGGGGAGTATCTGGTTCGCCGTCATCTTCTTGCAGTTGTCGATATAGGCGGGGGTAATATCCGCCCTGCCTTCCTGGTTATCAAGATAGTCGGAGCCATGCTCCCAAAACCCGGACGCAAACTCCCCGAAGGTTAAGAGCTTGCCCCGCTTGGGTATCAAACTGTCCGTTTTGATAAGGCGGTTACAGTAGTTCCGTGCGGCGGTGATACTCCGGCACTTGGTAGTCCACGGCCCCTGCCGTACATCCTTGTCATCATAGGCGTAGTAGAACACCACCTTTTTCCCGTTAGGATAGGTCCGCCAAAACAACGTGTAGTCATTGTGCATAGGAAAACCCCTCATTTTTGAAAATTGATAACTTTTTTGAAAACGTATCAATTTTCCGTTTGTTGGCATAACGGCCCAGCAACGCTAAGTCTTCATGTAACAAGTATTTAGATGAGGCAGGACGAATCCGCAATACGAGAAACGTGCAATCTTTCGTATGTCATATACAGCCGGAACGGTAAATGTACAATTGCTACAGGTGGAAAAAAACAGAAATCAGGATCATCCTTCCCGGCAGTTGCCGGATCCTGCTCTGACGCCCCGGCGTATCGCCTGAATCGAGGAGAGCAGGGCGGTGAAAACCAGGACAATGGGAAAAACCGGGGACAGGCCGGGACTTACCGCTATAAAATTGTACATACCGTGGACGGCGACGGCGTAGAGGAAGTATACAAGGGCCCGGAAGGGTGAGCGGGGCAGGCTGGAGGCGGCAAGACCAACGCGGCAGCCGCAAGCGCCATGGAGGGGGGCGGCGGTAAAGGCGCGGAGCAGGGCGGCGCCGGGATCGGCGGCGCCATACGTGGCGGTCTCTATAACGGCGAACCCCAGGCCGGCGAGGAGGCCCATGGCGGCGCCTAAGGAGCGGGAAACTACAGGGGACGATTCCAGAAAACGGCGGTGAAGTTGTACGAGAAGAAAGATCAGCGCTAAACGTCCCGCTTCTTCGGTCAAAGCAATCTGGACAAAGATCTTGAAAAGAAGGGTTCCCATATCTAGGCCGAATAAGGGGGGAAAAAGGGTTTGTAAAAAACCGGCAAGAAGCAGAGCAACCGCACCTGCGGCCAGAGAGCCGAGAAACCACCGGAGACTCAGGGGAAAACGGGTAACCTGGAACCAAATAAAGACCGGAAATATAGGCAGAGCGGATATAAAAACCAGTAAAATCAGTATCCAGATTCCTGTCATGGGTCTGGTTTTATTTTAACCGTTACTATAGGTTATAGTCCATGGGAATTTCACCATTTATTTGGAATATTATCCTCCTTGGCCCGAAACATTCGGGGAAAACCAGTACGGGCCGGGAACTGGCCAAACTCCTGGGGGGACCCTTTATCGATCTGGATGAACTCATCGAGGCCCAAACGGGAAAGAGTCCTCGCGCCCTGTTTAAGGAATCACCCGGAGTCTTCCAGGCGGCGGAATTGCGGGCCCTGGAAAGCCTGTTCGTCCTTCGCGCTGTGGAAGGTTTGGCAGAGGGTGCGGACAGCGGTGTGCCGCAGGTCATAGCCACCGGCGGGGGAATAATTGATAACGCCGGGGCCCGGCGGCTTCTCCTCGCGGAGGATGGAGGCTTCTTGGTGAACCTGGAGGTATCTGCGGAAACAGCCTGGGAGCGGGTCAGCCTCGAGGCGGTGCGGAGCGGGGAGTTGCCGCCCTTTCTTGACGCCGAAAATCCCAGGGAAATCCACCATCTGCTCCATGAACGGCGGGCGGCGGCATACCGGGAGATTGCGCGTCTCACGGTATCGGGGGAAGGCAGGACGCCCGGGGAAGCAGGACAGGAAATATTCAAAGCCCTGGGATTTTTTCCCGGATAAAAGAACTAAAATATAAAAGAAAACGCCTGAATCGCCGGGGCCTGATCCGTTTTTTGACGAGATTATTCTTGTAATTTCCTTTTTGAGATTTGATATTTATAGTATGAAAAGAATCAGATTTCATCAGGAACAGCTTTTCCCCTCAGTATTAAACCATATTCATGATGGAATTATTGCTTTGGATACTGAATTAACAATCATCTATATGAATCCGGCTGCCGAAAGGATGAGTGCCCTGAACAGCCGGAATGTCCAGGGATATAATATTCACCAGGTTTTTTCGCTGATTGAACCGCAAAACCTGTCCTCTTTATTGCCGATGATATTCACCGGTCCTGGAGAAAACAAGCGCAGTATGACTGCTATTAATACAGAAAAACTTATTTCTTTCAGGAACGCCATCCTGAAAAGTTATCATGGCATTACATTGATTGTGGAAGGAAATATCAATTGCTTTTCTTCTGTCATGGAAGGCCAGCCGGGATATATGCTGGTATTTCGGGATATATCCAACAGGAAAAGACTCTCCATCCTTACTGACTACAGGTCTCATTATGATTCTCTGACCGGACTTTCAAACCACGAAGGATTAACCATACAGTTAAAAGAAATGCTGGGGGATTTGGGAAATCAGGAGGTTAAGCATACCCTTCTGGAACTTGAGATTGACCGGTTCAGTAAAATTACCCATGCGGCAGGCGCGGCGGGAATGGAAGAAATTTTAAAGCAGTTTGCGGGCATCCTCCGTTCCAAAATACAACAGAAGGATATAGCCGCCAGAATTTCAGCGGGTACTTTTATTCTTGCACTGCGGGATTGCTCGATCAGGGATGCTGTTCATGTAGCGGGGCGTATCAATGTAGCGGTAAGCAGTCATGTTTTCATGTACCGGGAACTGGAGTTTCCCCTTTCCGTCAGCATGGGCCTGGTTGCCCTTCCCAAAGGGAAGACGAACATAGATACTTTGCTCCGTTCAGCCAGGGCCGCCTGTAACTACGCCAAACAGGAAGAAGGAAGCCGGATTTTCTGCTTTACATGAACAACGGACGTTATTCGATTACCATGTATTCATTAAAATAAAGGGTTTCTATCTGTCCAAGCCGAAGCATCCCGTTATATCTGAGCAATATTTCTGCTTTTATCGAAGCTTCATCTTTATTCCGCAGTTCTTCTATTGATAGTGAAGCAAAGTATTCATACGCAATATTTCTGAAATTTTCCGTTTGGGATGCAAGTTCTTCCGTAAACGGCCTGTCATCAGGTGGATAAGGAAAAGTTATAGACAGTATTACTGTTGCAGACTGAGGGGCAGCGGTAGCGGCCCGGAGACGGCCTATGCCGGTAAAAACGCCGCCGTCCACGAAGGCTTGAACAAGGCCGCTTTCCCTGATCCGCTGCGGCGCCTTTGTCCTGCCGGGACGGAAGACAAGGGCGTAAAAGGTTCCCGCAGCCAGAACCAGCGCCATGACAACCGCTGTCCCCAGCAAAACCCGGTATACCGCCCTCCCGCCCCGAAAAGCCCCCATATCATTCATCTGTATCCCTCTTTCCCTAGAGGCTTTCCCAAAACTGAAGTTTTGGGAAAGCAACCTTGAAATCTGTAGTTTTGTAAGGCTGAAAGCCTGAAAAACTGTAAGATCCTGTCCCAAAACCGTGCGTGTTAGCGCACTGTCAATTAGTTTTGGGACAGGCTCCCCATTATACAATTCATTTTGATTTTTAGCAGTATACCTTTTAAGAGTAATATTTTAGAATAAGCTCTGTGGTATTTTCGGATAAAGGAGGTACGGTATGGTAGTACACAGAAACGAGATGAATGTTGAATCGAAAGAGCGGCTCAGAAACGGAGAAGGGACGGCGGCCTTTACTCATTTTATAGAGGGAGGAACTCAAAAAAACGTCCGTATGGCGGCGGAAATCACGTTGCCCCCGGGAGCGTCCATCGGTTACCACCAGCATGAAGGGGAAACTGAATATTTTGTCTTTCTGGAAGGAACCGGTACGGCAAATGACAACGGGACGGAAGTTCCGGTCAAGAAGGGAGACGTGATGATCACCGGAAACGGCGCGTATCACGGGGTCAGCAATTCGGGAACCAGCCCCCTGGTTTTTAACGCCTTTATCATAACCCATTAACTATCATGTGCGGCATCGTTGGATACATAGGCAATGAAGAAGCGGTCCCGGTCCTGTTAAGCGGCCTAAAACGGCTGGAATACCGGGGTTATGACTCGGCGGGAATCGCGGTTCTGGGCAAGGCGGGCCTTCTTGTCCGCAAATCCAAGGGCGCGCTGCGGTCCCTGGAAGAAAAAATCGCCCTCGAAGCGGCTCAGGGCGATTTAAGTGCAGTCATGGGCATAGGCCATACCCGGTGGGCCACCCACGGAGAACCTTCGGACATCAACTCCCACCCCCATACGGATGTGTCGGGCAGGATTGCGGTGGTTCACAACGGGATCATCGAGAACCACGCAAAGCTAAAGGCCTGGCTTGAGGCCCACGGAGTCGCCTTTCGCAGTGAGACCGATACCGAAGTGGTGGCCCACCTCATCGACTTCCACTACAATGGCGACCTTTTGCAGGCGGTGACCGAAGCCCTCAAGCGGCTGGAGGGATCCTACGCCCTGGGCATCCTCTGCGAAAGCGACCCGGATCGCATCATCGCGGTACGCAAGGAAAGCCCCCTGGTAGTGGGCGCGGGCCAGGGTGAAAACCTCATTGCTTCGGACGTGCCGGCTCTGCTGGAACACACCAGGGACGTGTACTACCTGGCGGACCGGGAGATCGCGGTGCTGTACCGGGACAGGGTGGAGTTTTTTAGCGAAGACGGGCAGAGCATTCAAAAAGAGAAAAGCCATGTTGATTGGGACGCAGCGGCGGCGGAAAAGGGTGGCTACGAACACTTCATGCTCAAGGAGATCAACGAGCAACCCAAAGCCCTGACCGATACCCTCAGGGCCAGACTCAAAAACGAGGACGGCAAGTCGATTAATCTGGAAGAAATTGGTTTTGACGCATCCTGGGCCGAAGCGCACCGGGTGGTCATTGCCGCCTGCGGTACCGCCTGGCACGCCGCCGTCATCGGGAAACACGCCTTTGAATACTTCGCCCGTATCCCCGCCGACGCGGAGATCGCCTCTGAATACCGCTACCGGAACCCAATCTACAATCCCCAGGACATCTTCATCATCATCAGCCAGTCCGGTGAGACGGCGGACACCCTGGCGGCCATGCGTATGGCCCGGAAAGCCGGTGCCCGTATCATTGCCATCACCAACGTGGTAGGCTCAACCCTTGCCCGGGAAGCGGACCTGGTGATGTACACCTGGGCCGGCCCGGAAATAGCGGTAGCGTCCACCAAAGCCTTTACCACCCAGCTTATGTGCCTCTACCTTATTGCCCTCCAGTTCGGTATGCTCCGGGGCGTCATCTCCGGGGAAGAACTGACCGGCCGCATCGAAGCCCTGGAACAGCTTTCCGGCCACGCCGCCCGCATCCTCTCGGCCCGGGAGAACATTCAGCGCTTCGCATCCCGGCAGTTCAACAAGACCAAAGTGTTTTTCATGGGACGCCTCTTTGATTACGCGGTGAGCCTGGAGAGCGCTCTCAAGCTCAAGGAAGTGAGCTACACCCACTCCGAGGCCTTTGCCGCCGGCGAACTCAAGCATGGCCCCATCGCGTTGGTGGACACATCCACCCTGGTGGTGGCCATCTGCACCCAGACAGCCCTCTTTGACAAGATGGATTCTAACATCAAAGAGGTAAAGGCCCGTGGCGCGGCTGCTCTGGTGATCACCTACGAGGGTGTGGACTACTTCGACAAGACGGCGGACGAAGTTTTCAGAATCCCCCGGACCCCGGACAGCCTGACCCCCATACTGTCGGTGATCCCCTGTCAGCTCTACGCCTACTACTGCGCGGTTCAGCGGGGACTGGACCCGGACAAGCCCCGGAACCTGGCAAAGTCGGTCACCGTTGAATAAACCGAATTAAAGATGGAAAGCACGGAATGAGAAAGGGAGGGGAGCGGATGCTTCCGGGCAATACTGAAAATTTATATAGTATTTGAATATTATCAATTGAGCCAGTTTTATATTGATAATAGAGACTGTCCCAAAACCGTGCATTAGCGCATGGTCAATTAGTTTTGGGACAGGCTTAATATTCAAAACCCGGTTAGCGCAAACCTCCGGCCTGATGAAATCGGCTCAATTGCCGGTTGAAATTTATGAATTAAGGAGTTCACCATGGACAGATTTTCGTTAAGCGGAAAACGGGCACTGATAACGGGCGCCAGTTACGGTATCGGTTTTGCCATTGCCACAGCCTTCGCCGAGGCGGGGGCGGAAATTTTTTTCAATGACATAAACCGGGAACTGGTGGACAAGGGAATCGCCGCCTATAAAGAAGCCGGTATTAGCGCCTACGGCTATGTGTGCGATGTCACCAGTGAGGCCGAAGTCAACGAGCTTATTGCCAAAATCGAGGCGGAAGCGGGACCCCTTCATATACTGGTCAACAATGCCGGTATCATCAAGCGTATTCCCATGACGGAGATGAAAGCCGAAGACTTCCGCAAGGTGATCGATGTGGACCTGAACGCCCCTTTTATCGTCGCCAAAGCGGTAATCCCCGGTATGATAAAGAACGGCGGCGGCAAGATAATCAACATCTGTTCCATGATGAGCGAACTGGGCCGCGAGACGGTGAGCGCCTACGCCGCAGCCAAGGGCGGACTCAAAATGCTGACCAAAAACATAGCCAGCGAGTACGGCGAATTCAACATCCAGTGCAACGGTATAGGCCCCGGATACATCGAAACGCCCCAGACCGCGCCGCTTCGGGAACGGCAGCCGGATGGCAGCCGCCATCCTTTCGATCAGTTCATCATAAGCAAGACCCCCGCCGCCCGCTGGGGCACTACGGAAGACCTCAAAGGCCCCGCTGTATTTCTGGCCTCCGCCGCCTCCGACTTTGTAAACGGTCATATTCTCTACGTGGACGGCGGCATTCTGGCCTATATAGGCAAACAGCCATAAGGTTCATTCTTCATAATCCTAGAGGGAGAAAGTCTCCCTCGTGTAAAATTGGGAGATGAAGTACACCGTCTAGGCACTGTTAGAAGTATTGAAGATTTTTCTTTGAAGTCTTTTGCGTATGTGGAGGAATAAATCCCTACACCCCAGTTTTCCGCCCTTAAGGACTAAAATTGACCCACAATTCAGGTATTATTATCTGTTTTAAGAAAAAAACACGGGGTTTCATAGAGTTACGCGGAGGAAACGAGAGAATAGAGAGACCGTTTCAAAACCCGGTTAGTTTTGAACTAGCTTCGGACTAAGGCCGATGGAAAAAGCGGCTAAATATCTGCTTTTCCCTTACATTCAAGGTTGTTTGCCAAGTAAAGTTTGGCTTTCAAACCTTGAGTTTTGAAACAGCCTCACATAAAAAACCCTGTTTAATTTCCGGCTCCTTAATCCTTCCATTGTAAAAATATTCATTTTATGTTAAAAACAACGTATAATTATACATGGGGGTTTTAATGGAGAATGTACGGCGCTATATATCCAGGATAGCTGGAAACGATTATATTGACGCGGGTCTATACGATAAATTTAACGTCAAGCGGGGGCTCCGTAACGCTGACGGGACCGGTGTACTTGTGGGTTTGACCCGTATAGGCGATGTCCACGGCTATAATATAGAGAACGGCAAAAAAATACCGGTAGACGGCAAGCTCTTTTACCGGGGCATAGACGTGGAAGATATGGTCAGTACCGCCGCCGCCGAAGGCCGTTACGGGTTCGAGGAAACGGTCTACCTTTTGTTGTACGGTTCCCTTCCCACCAGGGAACAACTCGACGAGTTTTGCGCTCTCATGGGGCAGAACCGGGCTCTGCCTAAGAATTTTGCCGAAGACAGCATCATGAAGGCCCCTTCCCGGGACATCATGAACAAGCTGGGCCGTTCGGTCCTGACCCTCTATTCCTACGATGATGATCCGGAAAACCTCTCTCCGGAGAACGTGTTTCGCCAGTGCATAGAGCTTATCGCCCGGTTCCCCACCATCGTTGCCTATTCCTATATGGCCAAGAAGCACTACTACGACCACGAAAGCCTCATTATCCATCTGCCGGAATCGAACTGTCAGAGTGCCGAGACTATTCTTTCCCTTATACGGCCGGACCAGAAGTATACCCATCTGGAAGCGGAAATTCTCGATCTGGCCTTGATTCTCCACGCGGAGCATGGAGGCGGAAACAACTCTACCTTTGCGGTCCATTTGGTTTCCTCGGCGGATACGGATACCTATGCCGCTATTACCACAGGTATCAATTCCCTTAAAGGTTTTAGACACGGGGGCGCTAACATCAAAGTGATGGGCATGATGGAGGACATCAAGCGGCATATCACCCATTGGGACAGCGAAGAGGAGGTGGCCGATTACCTGGCGAAGATACTCCGGGGCGAAGCTTATGACGGACGGGGCCTAGTCTACGGTCTGGGCCACGCGGTGTACACCAAATCCGACCCCCGGGCAGTACTCCTTAGGAACAAGGCCGCCGTACTTGCGGAGGAGAAGGGCCTTGCCGATGAATTCAACCTGTACCGCCTTATTGAAAGGCTTATCCCTGCGGTTTTCAAGAAGATCAAGGGTTCGGACAAGGACCTCTGTACCAATGTAGACTTCTATTCCGGCTTTATCTACCGGATGATGGGGATACCCCCGGAACTTTTTACCCCCCTTTTTGCGGTGAGCCGTGTCGCGGGGTGGTGCGCCCACCGTCTGGAGGAGATCATCTCCGGTGGCCGCATCATCAGACCCGCCTATAAGTGCGTCCAGCCGCATTTCCCCTATATTCCCCTGGACGAACGGAAAAACGGACAGACTGAGTAGGAACAAAAAAACCGTCCGGGAAATTCCCGGACGGCGCCTCCTTATCCTGCGGATGGGGGAAGGTTCTGCAAAAGCTACAGGACGAAACAGCCTGCCTTTACTCCTCAGCCTCCTGGACACGGAATGCCTGGGCCGCCTTAATGACATCCTCGGCAATCCGTCCGGAGATGGGGGCGTAATGGTCAAATTCAACACTGAAAGAACCGGTACCGCTGGTGATGGATCGTAAGTCTATCGAATAACGCAGAAGTTCTGACTGGGGAACCTGGGCGCGGATTTCCTCTATACCACCCCCTATGCCGTCCTGGCCGAGGATCTTGCCCCGTTTCCCCGAAAGATCGGACATCACGTCCCCCAGGTACTTTTCTTCCACAAAGACTGTGAGGTTCATGATGGGCTCCAGGAGGGTAGGGGACGCCTGGACCATGGCTTCCCTAAAGGCGTTCCGGGCGGCAAGTTTGAAGGAGAGTTCCGATGAATCTACGGGGTGATACTTGCCGTCGATGAGCTTTACTTCCACATCCACAACGGGATACTGGGCCATAGTGCCTCGGGCCATTCCTTCGGCGATACCCTTTTCTACGCCGGGAATATAGTTCTTGGGGATGGCCCCGCCGAAGATGGCGTTGACAAACTGATAGGTTTCCCCCCGGGGAAGAGGGGCTATCTCCATGACGACTTTGCCGTATTGACCGTGGCCGCCGGTCTGCTTTTTGTGGGTGTATTCCGCCCCGGCCTTCCTAGTGATGGTCTCCCGGTAGGCCACCCTGGGCACATGGATCTCCACTTCGATTTTCTGGTTGACCCGGATCTTGTCCAGGATGATGCTGATCTGGAGTTCGCCCATGCCCGAAATAACCGTTTCTTTGGTTTCGGCGTTAAAGTTATAACGGAACGTCTTGTCTTCTTCCGCAGCCCTTACCAGGAATTCACCAAGTTTGTCATCGTCTTTTTTGGCTGCGGCATTCACTGCTACCGCATGTACCGGCTCGGGAAGTCTGAGGGGCAGGAAGCTGAAGTTTGAGTCCCCTGCGGTAATGGTGTCGTTGGTTTTCAGCGTGGCGGACTTAGAGATGATCCCCACATCCCCGGTATTGAGTTCCCGGATTTCCTCAAGCTTTTTGCCCTGACAGGTATACAGTTTACCTACCCGTTCCTTTTTGTTCTCGGTGACGTTGAAAATTTCCGATTCGGCGGAAAGCTTGCCGCCGTATATCTTGACCCAGGAAAGCTTCCCGGAGAATTGATCATAGGTGGTTTTGATCACCAGCGCGGCCAGGGGCTTGCCGGGATCGATCTGGAATTCCTGTTGGGAACCTTCGGCTCCGGTTACCACATCTTTGGCGGAGGCGGCGCTGGGGCTTATATCAGCCATAAAGTTCAGGAAGGAGACAAGCCCGGAATTCATAAGGGCCGCCCCCGCAAAAACCGGGATGAAGGCATTGGCCGCCAGAGCCTCGACAAGGCCGATGTGCATTTCTTCAGCGTCCAGGGATCCCTTATCTATATATTTCTCCATCAGGGAGTCGTCCCCTTCGGCGGCGGCCTCAATGAGCCGTTCCCTGGCGGTGTCGGCGGCGCCCTGGTATTCGGCGGGGATGGGCCCCTCTTTTTCAAGTTCCCCAGCGGTCCCCGCAGTATAGGCTTTGGAGTTAAGGACATCAATGACCCCTTTGTAATCCGGACCTGTCCCCATGGGCAGGATAAAAGGCACGGGGTCTACCTTGAATTTCTCCTTGATGTCCTGAAGGGTCCTGTTGAAGTCGGAACGCTCGTCATCCAGTTTTGTGACAAAAAAACCCCGTGGTTTCTTCCGGTTTCCCAGGTTACGCCAGAGCTTTACCGTTTCTATCTGTACACCCGCCTTACCGTCAATGGTCAGCAGGGCGAATTCCGCAGCCCGGAAACTCAGGATCACATCCCCGATAAAGTCCGACGATCCGGGAGTGTCGAAGAGGTTGATCTTCCGGCCATTTTTTTCCACATGGGCCAGGGCAGTATGCACGGAAATCTTCCGTTCGATTTCTTCGGAACTGGAATCGCTTAGGGTCTTACCCGATTCGACGGCTTCTGCACGAGGAATCACGCCCCCCGCAAAGAGAAGGTGTTCAAATAAGGTTGTTTTGCCGGTTCCGCCATGGCCAGATATGGCCGCATTTTTTATAAGATCCGTAGTGTAACTCATTGAGGAACTCCTTGTTAAACCATATTGGAACAAACTTTGTATATTTGTCAAGAAAAAAAATTAAACTCTAGAGAATTTTCATTAAAATACTGTATACTAATTAGTGTCTGTCCATAATGTAGACACATTATGGACAGACTACCTTAAAATCTGCATTTTCGTAACCTTTAGGTGAGAAAATGCAAGGTCTGTCCACAAAGTAACCGACTTTGTGGA
>JAITBO010000157.1 GCA_031283505.1 Treponema sp.
TATTATCCCGCAAAACAATAAAGGAGGTGATGTAAGATGAAAAGAAACTTGTTATTTACTATTTTGGTTGCCGCTCTTATCGGTCTGTTCTTTATCGCTTGTGATAATCCGGCTAACGGTGATTCCCCTGTTCCGCCAACCAAGCCCATTCCCAATTCAGACTGGTCCGACACGTTAAATCCCGAAACTACGCTGTCGTTTACGGCAAATGGGGTTACTCTGGGTGGTACTTCTTCCGGTGCTTCAGGCGGCAAAAACTGGTATTGGGGCAGCCTGGACGGTCAAAATTTCTCCATTGATATCGTGGAAAATGCTGATGCGATTTTGGCCCTGCTGGATCAGGTGGAAGAT
Organism: Treponema sp.; assembly: GCA_031283505.1. Next base: position 352 of record JAITBO010000157.1, read on the forward strand.
AACTGGGGAAGCAACTATACCACTTTGCCTGGCGCAGTCATAGTGGTTTGGACGGTTCCAAATAAAAAAATCGGGTTCCAGCTTCATTACTATGCGGCAGGTGTAGGCAAAGATTACGAAAGACTGATTTGCTGGGGAGTCGGCCAGCCTCACGAGTTTATCCGCGAGTAGCAGGGTTATAACGACATAATAAGCAAAAACAAAACCTATCGGCGACGGCTTCCCAAATGGGGGGCTGTCGCCGGTTTTTATGCTTTTCTTGCATTTAAAAAATCGTTATAATAACGAGTCTGTTCCAAAACTCCAGGGGCGTTACGGGGGTTCCACCCCCGCCAAAACATCATCATAAGGACCATCATGAAGAACGATCAGTTGAAAATCTGTTATATAGGCGGCGGTTCCCGCAACTGGGCATGGGTGTTCATGCAGGACTTGGCTTTTGAAAAAGAAATCTCCGGTCTTGTCGAACTCTACGACATAAAACCGGAAGACGCCAGGACCAACGAAGTTATCGGGAATACTCTTATGGAAAGACACAACAAGGGGCGTTGGCTGTTCCATGCCAACGCTTCCCTGCAAGACTCCCTTGAGGGGAGCGATTTTGTGTTTGTTTCTATCCTTCCCGGTGATTTTGAGGAAATGGCGGTAGACGTACACGCTCCCGAAAAATACGGCATCTACCAGTCCGTAGGGGACACTGCCGGCGCCGGCGGGATCATCCGGGCTCTCCGTACTATTCCCCTGTTTAGGGAAATCGCCCAGGCGGTAAAACACTACGCGCCCCGGGCGTGGGTCATTAACTACACCAATCCCATGACCGTCTGTACCCGGACACTGTACAGGGAGTTTCCGGAAATCAAAGCCTTTGGCTGTTGTCATGAGGTTTTCAACACACAAAAACTGCTGGCAACGGTACTTGAGGAAGCGGGCCTTGCCCCCGCCGACAGTATTAAGCGGGAAGACCTTACTACCCGGGTTTTAGGAATCAACCATTTTACCTGGATTGACAGGGCCTCATGGAAAGGAGTTGACATCTTTCCCTATTACAAAAAATTTGCCGAAAAGTACGCCCAATCGGGTTATAGGGGAGCAAAAGCCGCCACCACCTTTGCGGCGGGCAGCGCGGGGACTCAGGACCCGGACGAGGCGGTGCGGCTCAAGTATTTTTCTTCCGCAGAACGGGTAAAGCTGGATCTCTTTATCCGCTACGGTCTTATCGCCGCCGCAGGCGACCGGCACCTTGCGGAGTTCTGCCCCCACTCGTGGTATCTGGCGAACCCTGCCCAAACGGAAAGCTGGGGATTCGCCCTTACCCCGGTGTCCTGGCGTATTGCCAACCGGGAAAAGCTGATCCGGCAGGCAAGGGCCTACCGGGAGGGTAGGGAAACTATGATTCCTGTTGAATCCGGGGAAGAAGGCATCAAAATTCTGAAGGCTCTCCTGGGTTTGGGAAACCTTGTTACCAACGTAAATATGCCCAACCGGGGACAAATGCCGGATCTGCCCACCGGCGCCGTAGTGGAAACAAATGCCTCTTTCACCCGCGACACTGTGGAGCCTCTGGTGAGCGAAGGTCTGTCCGCCGATGTACGCGCCCTGACGATGCCCCATATCCTGGCCCAGGAAGGGATCATCGAAGCTGTCTTTGAGCAGGATTGGGAAAAAGCCTTTCGGGTATTTTCCCATGATGCGGCGGTACAATCACTGTCCCTGGAAGACGCCCGCTCTCTTTTTGACGAGATGTGTTCCAGGACCCAAGTTTCGTTCCGTTGAATTTTTGGATAATAGAGCCGGTTTTAGAACTGAGATTTTGAAACAGGCTCTATAATTAGAGTCTGTCTATAAAGTCGGTTACTTTGTGGACAGACCTTGCATTTTCTCACCTAAAAGTTACGAAAATGCAGATTTTAAGGTAGTCTGTCCATAATGTGTCTACATTATGGACAGACACTAATTAGGTCTAAACTTGACCCGCATTGCGTACGGCTATTTTTCTTTTGTTTCCTCCGTGTAACTCAGAGAACCTCTGGTTCCAAAACTCCGGGGTATTTTTTTTAAAACAGATAATGATACCTGAATTGTGGGTCAAGTTTAGGATAAACCCGGGGGTACTATTTTAAATCGCGGCTCGTTCCAGTTCCACCTGGGCCGCCGACAAAAGGGCTATGGGTACTGAATAGGAGGAACAGGACACATAGTTAAGCCCCGCGTCCATGCAGAAACGTACAGTGGCGGGATTGGCCCCTTGTTCGCCGCAGAGACCGCAGACCAGATCGGGCCGGGTAAGCCTGCCCCGTTCCGTTGCCAGAACAATGAGTTCCTTGACCCGGCTTTCCAGAACGCTGAAAGGGTTATCCGTGATAAGGCCAAAGAGGGTATAATCGGGCATGAAGGCGGCAAAATCATCCCTGGAAATACCCAAAGCGGTCTGGGTCAGATCGTTGGCGCCGAAGCTGAAGAACCGTCCATATCTGGCAATGTCGCCTGCCCCCAGAGCTGCGGCGGGGAGTTCTATCATAGCGCCTATGCTGTAGGGCACGGGATCCGCTTTCTTTTCGGCCCGGAGGCTTTCTTCCACATCCGCGATGCCGGGGTAATATGCCCCTTCGATCTTCTTTCCATAGGCGATTAGCTTGAGTTCCGCCGCGTTCATGATCAGGGGAACCAGGATTTTCGGGTAAACCGCCGTCTTTTCGTCCCTCAGTTTATAGACGGCCTCGAAAACGGCCCGGACCTGCATGGCGTAGATCTCCGGAAAGGAGACGGCGATACGACAGCCCCGGTGTCCCAGCATGGGGTTGAATTCCTCAAAAGCTTCAATCCTGGCCGCGATTTCGGCTTTGGAAAACTTCCGTTTTTTCACCTGTTCCAGGTGTTTCAGAAAAGCGTTTAGTTCTTCGTCACTGCGGGGGAGGAATTCATGGAACGGCGCGTCCAGAAGCCGTATGGTCACTTGCCTTCCGGCCATGACCTTGAAGATACAATAGAAATCCTCTTGCTGCATCAGCATAAGCTTGTCCAGAGCGTGTTTCCTGTCTTCCGGGGAACCGGAAAGGATCAATTCCCGGAATACGTTGATCCGTTCAGCCCCAAGGAACATATGTTCCGTCCGGCAGAGACCTATGCCCTCGGCGCCCAAGGACAGGGCCAGGGCAGCGTCCCGGGAGGTTTCGGCATTGGCCAGGACATGAAAATCTTTCATAATGCCCTTAGCCAGGGCGATAATATCCAAAAGTCCCGATTCCGCAGGATTCGGCTCGATGAGTTTGGCGGCTCCCAGGTATACCGAAGGCTGGCCATAATAAGGAACATCCAGGGTGATATAATCCCCTTCGGAAAAGGAGAGATCCCCCAGGGCCGCCGTTATCCCCCGGATTTTCAGGGCAGGCACCGTCAATGACACCTTCCCGTACTGCCGGGCGATGACCGGCGCATGGGCGGAATAGCCCCCTTCGGCGCTCAGAACGCCGGAGGAGACTTCTATGGCCTTTACGTCTTCCGCGAAGGAAGCCCTCAGAACCAGGATGAACCGGCTGTCTTCTCCGTCCCGGAGGGCCTGTTTTCGGGCATCAAGGAGGGCGGCGGTACTGAAATACGCCTTTCCTGTGGCGGCTCCCGGAGCGCCCGCAATCCCGCCTGTCCAGCCCCTAATGTCATGAACGCCGGAGGGAGCTATGACCGGATGAAGGATGTTGTTAAGTCTGAGGGGATCGATTGCCTTTACTACATAGGCGTTATCTACAATCTTCCGTTTGGCAAGGTCCAGGAGCAGCTTAATATCCGCCTGAACCGACTTCCAATCCGCCGGACCCTGTTCGATAAACCAGACCTTGCCGGCCTCCGCCACAAACCGGATACGCCTGATTTCTTTGAACGTATCTTCCAGGGTCTCGGCAATTTTTTCCAATGTATCGAGTTGATCGGTTTCAAGCCTGTCTATGCTTTGGCCTTCGGTATCTGTTTCATCGAATTTATCCCGATAGAATTTGCCCTGGAGCTTTTTCTCCCCGGTGATGATATTCCGACTGTAACACTCGCCGGAACAAGAGTTCCCATAGTGCCCATAGTTTCCGTATACCATAGGCTGAATCATCAAGGCCGTACCGCCGTCCTGATCCTCCAGGGCAATGAGCCTTGAGACATCTTCCAGGGCGGCAAGAATCTGGATTCCGGCGTTCTCGAAATACCCTTCCGGGAAATACCCGGCAAACATATCCATGTATGCTTCAGCGGTTTTATCAAGAGGAACAGGGGCTTCCCGATTGTCCGATTCATTGGAAAGTCCGGCGCTGCCCGGTGTCAGAGCCAGGGCTTTCAAGGCTGCGGTTATTTTCTCTTTTTCCTTTTCCTTTCCTTCCAGTTCCCTGATACGTTCCTCAACGACAAGTATACCCCGGATATTAACCAGCGTTTTGTAAGCGGCAAATTCTTTACCGGTCCGGGCCATAAACCCGCCGATAACCGGCTTTACAAGGCCAAAATTATGAAGGACCGGGTAGCCGGAAACCGCGAGATTAGGGGAAACTACGATTTTGAGGAGCAGGGGATTTTCCCTGTCCCCCAGTTTTTTTTCCACAATAGCGGCGCACTTGTCCAGAAGGAGGGCGACATCTTCTCCGACAGCTTCTTTTTTTACCGAGGAAGCAAGGGTGGAATCCAAAATGATTCCCGGCAGAATAGGCAAGCCCAGCTCCGCGAATTTATTGGCCTGGCGTCCCCGGAAACCGAGCAATTCCAGGGCCGTATTTTTTGGGATTACATCTTTCTGGCTAAAAAAATGAATTCTTTTATCCATAGCCGCCGTTCCTTCTTTAAGTAAACAACTTTTTTAAAAAAAATTTGAGCCTGTCCCAAAGCTTCAGTTTTGGGAAAACCTCTCTTTTTAGAACAATTCTATTACCGTACCAGCCGGCCCCCGCAGGAAGGCTTCAAACTGATGACCGGCGCCCTGTATCAAATACCGCCGTAATTTAGGCACATCCCTGATCTCCCGGCCCGTGACCGCAAACTGTATGGCGCTTCCGTGTTTTACCTTTCCCCATTTGAAAAGAGAATTAATGTCGAGGATCCTCTCTCCTTCATAATAAACAGAAACCCGCAATTCAGGATACTTGGCAGTATAACTGGTGATGATCCGCTTCCATGCTTCCACATTGCCGTTATGAAAGAGTTCGTTTTGTACCACAACGGAATACAGGGGAGTCATCTGCACCGGATTGGAACTCCGGGAAGCGGCGGTCCCTGCCGGCCCGGGTTTTCCGATCTGCTTAACGGTAAAAGTCCCTGCATACACTTCCTGCGGTATCCCTGGTTTGCCGCCCGCAAAAAGGGCGGCGGCGGTTTCGGCGGCTTTTTGGCAGATCCCATCGTCCGCCGGCCCTCCGGCTTTTCCCGCATAAATCACCATGAGTTCCCGCTTTCCGGGGATGCCGAAGCTGGCGAGTTCCCCCGGGACCTTCGGGTTGGCCGTTAAAAGCCCCTTGTCAGGGTGATGGTATGCGGCAACCAAATCAACGGCCTTCCATTTTTCAAATTCTGCCGCCAGTAAAGCTGGTTCTGCGGCCACGGAAGCCGGATTAAAGGAAACGGCGGCATACTTTAGTTTATCAACCAAAATCATGCGGAGCAGAATCGCTGTCCGTTCACCGGCAAGCTCCTCGTCTTCCAGTTCAAAGAGAATATCTCCCAGGTTGGCGTTTTCCTCCAAAGTATCAATAATCTTTATTGTTTTTTTTATATATCGTACTGCGGAATTGAACCCTGCCCGGGTTGCAAGAATTTCCAAATTCGGGTTATTTTCCATATCCGAACCTTTTCCTGTTTTTCAGAAAAAACACTCCCATTTTTTATTGCCTCCGGTTAAACTTCCCTGATGGCATCTCCGTTCTGCCCGCCGGAGCCGCAGCTTTCTCGTTTATCGGGACCGGAGGACATCTCGTCCCCGCCGCCGGTTTCTATTCCGCTTTTCTTTACGGCGGCGTCCGGCGCAGAAATATTGTCTCCATTTCCGGCGCTGCCGTCCTCCGCCCTGTTTGAATTCACCATCCCGGGACAGCCGGGAGCGGGGTCTGCCGGGGTGAACAGCGCCGCTTCATCCCCGCCGCCGGAAAAGAAATCGGCATTCCCCGGAACTGCGGACAGGCGGCTAAAGGAAGCAAAAGCCGCGTCCTGGGACCCTTTGGAAATCCCGTGGAGGAATTCGGTGAGTACGTTGGTCATGGCATCCAGGGTAATTTTTTTGCGCTTAATAGAAGTAATGTCCATATCCAGGAGAAGGCCGGGCTGAATGTGGCAGGGATTAACGAGGCGTTCAAATTTACCGTATTCCTTCTCCATGAAATTCAGCCTGTCTTCTATGATCTTCCGTTTAACAGGATACTGATAATCGTATATGGCTTTCAGTTTGTCCCTCAGCCGGACAAGATTTCGGCGTATATTGTCTTTCTCGTGGACATAAGTCCGGTTCATCCGCTCGACTTCGGTTTCCGCCGCCTGGACAAAGGAGGTTTCGTCCCACTCCAGGACAATATCTTCGTACAGAGATCCACCGGTCTTCTTTTTTATCCTGCGGATACAATTCCTGTTCTTCTCCGACAGATCAGCGTAACCGGAAACTTTGGAGGATGACTTGGCGTCCTCATAACCGGCGTTCAATACATCCCAAAGGCGCTGAACTTCGGTTTCAAAGCGCTTGATCTGTACGTCATAGGCTTTCCGTTCTTCAATAAGCTGGGCGTTATCGTAGTACCGCATTCTGATCTGATACCGTTCGTCCGGCAGATAATCAGTATCGGTATCTTCGTATTCCCGAATTAAAAGCTCCCGCGCGTTCTTCAGGTTTTCAATATACTGATACCCCAGTCTGGCATTATCAAGAATGGAAGTAATTAGATTGACCGCCGTATTGAAACCCCGGCTGCGGATATTTTCCATATCCATGATCTTCTTGATGTTTTCCCGTATGTTCTGCTGATCAAAACTGTCAGGATCGATTTCCGCCCGGAGATCCGCGATTCGGTCAAACAGAGATTTGGCAATAATGGAATACCGTCTGGACTGGGGATCGTCCGCCTTATCATCCGTATAGTCTTCGACCTTCCCGATTTTTGCAAAGATAATTTCAGTGTCGGAAAGTTCTTCCAATCCCTGATCAAGACGATCCTCTTTTAGTTTTTCGATTTCCTTATCAATGTTGTCGATGATGTACCTGGAAAGAATATCTTTGATAAGGTATTCCGCCGTAATCTGGTGGTGAAAGATAGGGCTTATCAGTTCGGAATCAAGGATGTTCACCGAAAGTTTTACGTCCGTTACGGTTTTGGGCTTTACAGGGTTATCTTTAAACGCGCACTTTACGATTGAATAGGCGTTGTCGCCGCGGATAAAGGCGCCGGTATCGGTTTTCTGCCGGAGCAGGGTGTTGGTCTGCTTTTCCAGTTCGCTGACACTCTGCTGTATATGGCCCTGCAAATGGCCGTATATATTGACTATGGATTTTTCGATTTCGCCGGTGTTGAATTTACCGGCGCCGCCAGCCTGATCCAAAAGGTCCGTTATTTCTCTGGGATTATACCGGGAAAGAATTTTCGTCTTTTCATCGTCAATATGATTATGTATTTTTTTTATTTCGTCTTCTGCCGATGCGATGTACCGGTTGAACATACTCCGGTAATTCTGTTTGAAGTAGTCGTACAGTTTTTCCTTCAACCCGCCCATAACATCCAGTCGTTCCAGAACTTCTTTTGGCAATTTGGCCGCAAGATGATGAATCACCTTATTGGTTTCTTCTTCCAGCAGTTGATTAACTTCCTGTTGCTGATCTCGGTATTCCGGGGCCGATGAATTCCGGAACCCCGTAGCGCCGGGGTCCTCCGTGGAGAATTCATTCGGGTTTTCAGGCAGATCATCAACTTTCATAACTTACGCTCCTCAGGTCTTTAATTAGTGTCTGTCCACAAAGCCGGTTACTTTGTGGACAGACCTTACATTTTCTCACCTAAAGGTTACGAAAATGTAGATTTTAAGGTAGCCTGTCCATAATGTGTCTACATTATAGACAGATACTAATTATATCACATGAGCCTGTTTCAAAACCTGGTTGGTTTTGAAACAGCTTCATCTACCATTATTTTAATTGTAATCACATTAAAAAGTAAAGGCTTTTTTTTATCGTTCTGCTCAAGATGAACTTGCCGAAACTGGAGCAAGCTAATGGTAATAGACTCAGGGAGCAGGAGAATGGGGCAGGAAACGGTATACCGGCAAAAAAAATGGCCCGGATCCTCCGAAAAGTGTTGGAAGACGGCAAGCCGGTGAGCCAAATCGGGGTAGTGCGGAGGCGCCGTTTGACCGGGATAGGAGAGCATACTGCTGTCCGTTTTTAAGTACTCACCTTATAAACCGGAGCCAAAAAAGGAGATAGAGAAATTGAACTTGTTGAACCACTACAAAATGACGGAAACGATTTACATACGGATGAAGAAGAAAGGTATGTGCCTCAAGCCTTTTCCCTTTATCATGGCATAGACAGCCTCGCCTGTTGATTGGCAAAGCAAAAGGGACCGTATAGTCGCACCCATAATACCCCGAGGCTTACCTCGGGGATAGGGCACAGAGCAAAAATTTTATTTAAAAAGGAATCTTAAAATAAAGACAATGAACAGTATCCATGTCACAACGGTAATTTCGCTGAATTTTCTCGTTATCACTTTGAGGATCACAAAGGAAAGCACCCCGTAGACGATACCTTCGGCGATGCTGTAGGCGAAGGGCATCATTACAATGGCCAGGAAGGCGGGAATACCTTCGGTAGGATCGGTAAAGTCAATAGTGGTCACGGGCTTCAGCATGAGGAAACCGACAAAAATGAGGGCCGGGGCTGTGGCGGCGCCGGGAATGAGCAGGAAAAGAGGTGACAGGAACAGGGCTATCAGGAAGAGTACCCCGGTAGAGAGGGCGGTCAGGCCCGTGCGTCCTCCGGCGGCAACGCCGGCTGTACTTTCGACATAGCTTGTGACGGTGGAGGTTCCCAGAGCGGCGCCGGCAACGGTGCCTACGGCATCGGCAAGGAGGGCCTGCTTAACGCGGGGGATGTTGCCGTTTTTGTCGATGAGTCCGGCTTGGGTACTCACACCGACCAGAGTACCCACGGTGTCGAAAATATCAACAAAAAGAAAGGTGAAAAAAACCGTAAAGAACTTGAAAGTCAGCACGGAAGAAAAATCGAATTGAAAGAAGAGCGGCGCTTCGGGGCTACCTACAGGCGACCAACCCTGGGGAACCGTGGTAACTCCCATGGGAATACCGATGACTGTGGCGGCCAGAATCCCGATGAGAATGGCGCCGGGTACTTTGAGCGCGTAAAGGGCTATAATGATGATAAATCCGATGATTGCCAGAAGCGGGCTGCCGGCGCCCAAATCGCCCAAACCAATGATGGTACCCGCATCGTTTACCACAAGGCCGGCATTGGCGAACCCGATGAGGGCAATGAAAAGCCCTATACCTACGGAAACCGCTTTTTTCAGATTCGCCGGAATAGCTTTGATAATCGCTTCACGAACATTGAAGAATGAAAGAACGATAAAGAGTATCCCTTCAAGAAACACTGCGGTAAGGGCAATCTGCCAGGAATAACCCATGCCGAAAACCACCGTATAGGTAAAAAAGGCGTTGAGCCCCATGCCGGGAGCCAGGGCCACAGGCAAGTTCGTCGCAAAAGCCATGACCAGGGTGGCGATAGCCGAAGCAATGGCCGTAGCGGTAAAAACCGCGCCGGGCGTCATGCCGTTGCCAATTTCCCCCAGCATACCGGGATTCACCACGAGTATATACGCCATGGTGAGAAAGGTGGTAAGACCAGCAAGGATCTCCCGCTGAACCGTAGTGTTGTTTTCTTTCAACCTAAACAATCTTTCCATAAAAAAGTCCCCCAAAAATAAAATTATTATACTTAACTATTTTAAGATTACAATACTATTATGTCAAGAAAGTAAATTTTACCGGCTTATTTTCCGCTTTGACGGTAAATTCCTGAACTTATCCCAAAACCATGCGCTAAGGCGCACGGTTTTGGGACAGCCTCTCTTGTCAACAAATTCCTTGACTGAACAAAAATACAATATTAAACTAAAATAAATTGAGCCTATTCCAAAACTAATTGACTGTGCGCTAAACGCACACGGTTTTGGAACAGGCTTGAGCCGTAGGCTCTTGGAAAACTCGGTCAAATCGGACTAAAGTCCGGCCCGGTTTTTCCAGTAAATCCAAGGAAGCTATTCCAAAAACTGAAGTTTTGGAACAGCCTCAATTATATACATAAAGGGATGCCTATGAGCGTAGGACAAAGCATACCACGGGTCGATGCTTGGGAAAAAGTAACCGGAAGGGCAAAGTATACTGATGATTTGACCGAACGGAACGCGCTGATTGGGAAAATACTCCATTCTACCATTGCCAATGGGCTTGTAAAGAAAATTGACGCCGGCGAAGCGGAAAAACTCAGGGGGGTGGTGAAGATCATCACCTGCTTCGATGTACCCGACTTCCCCTTTCCCACCGCAGGTCACCCCTGGTCCACGGATCCCGCCCACTGGGACCCCATGGACCGGCGGCTGCTCAACCGGCGAGTCAGGCTTTACGGCGATGACATAGCCGCAGTTATCGCCGAGGACGAAGTAACCGCTTCCCGGGCGCTCAAAGCCATCAAGGTTGAATATGAGGAATACCCGGTCATCCTTACCCCCGAAGACGCCATGAAAGAAGGCGCTCCCCTGCTGCACGAGGGATGTCCAAACAACATCCTAAAACATACTTCGGTGGAGGATGGCAGCTTCGAGGAGGCTATAAAGGAAGAAGGACTCCTCTATTTTGAGGACGTGTTTGAAACACCCATCGTTCAGCATTGCCACATTGAACCAGTGGTATCCTTCGCCTATATGGAACAAGGCCGTATCGTGGTCGTCGCGTCCACCCAGATCCCTCACATCATACGCCGCATCGTAGGCCAGGCGCTGGGCATCCCCTGGGGCAAGGTGCGGATCATAAAGCCCTATATAGGCGGCGGGTTCGGCAACAAACAGGACAGCCTTTATGAACCCCTTAACGCCTATATGACCACTCAGGTCGGGGGCAGGCTGGTTAAGCTGGAACTTTCCCGGGAAGAAGTGTTTGCCTGTACCAGGGTCAGGCACGGTGAGAAAATCTACCTTAAAACCTGGGTGCGTCCCAATGGCCGCCTCGTGGCCCGGAGTTACACCGCCTACTCCAATCAAGGCGCCTACGGTTCCCACGGCCACGGCATAGCCGCCAAGGGAACCAACGTGTTCCGCCAGCTTTACCGGGACGAAAAAGCCCGCAAAGTTGATATTTATACAGTACACACTAACACTGCGGCGGCGGGAGCCATGCGGGGTTACGGAACGCCCCAGGCGGTATTTGCCGTAGAATCCCACATGGAAGACATAGCCCGGAAGCTCAACATGGACCCGATAGAATTCAGGTTTCTCAACGTAATGCCCGTAGGTTTTACGGACCCCTTCACCAAAAACGTAAATTACTTTGATTCTTTTCGTGAGTGTGTGGAAAAGGGCAAGACCGCCATCAAATGGGATGAAAAGCGGGAACATTACAAAAACCAGAGCGGCCCTCTGCGCCGGGGCGTAGGGATGTCCCTGTTCTGGTACAATACCGCAGTCTGGCCCATTTCCATTGAAGTGTCTTCCTGCCGCATGGTGCTGAATCAGGACGGCAGCGTACAGGTCCAGCTTGGGGAAACCGAAATAGGCCAGGGCGCGGACACGGTTTACACCCAAATGACGGCGGAAACTCTGGGCATCCCCTGGCAGAAGGTCCACGTAATAAGCACTCAGGATACGGATGTTACCCCCTTCGGTACTGGCGCTTATGGCTCACGGCAAACCTACGTTGGGGGAGCGGCGATTCACAAAGCAGCGTTGCTGCTCAAAGAGAAAATACTCCGTTACGCTTCGGAATATACCGGAGTATCTCCCGCCAATCTGGACATATCGGATGGCAGTATCGTTAATATCCAATATAAAAACAAATCCCTGGTGAGCCTTGAAGAACTCGCAACAGACACTCTTTACCACACGGAACACGCGAAACATCTTACCGCCGAAGTGACCGCACAGGTAAAAAGCAACGCCTTTAGTTTAGGCTGTGCTTTTGCGGAAGTCGAGGTAGACATCCCTCTGGGAAAGATAAAACTACTGGACCTTGTTAACTGTCACGACTGCGGAAAACTCATCAACCCTCTGGCTGCGGAAGGACAGGTCCATGGGGGACAAAGCATGGCCATAGGATTCGGTATATTCGAACAGCTTCTCTACGATCCGAAAACAGGAAAACTCCTCAACGGCAATTTGCTGGACTATAAACTGCCTACAATACTGGATCATCCCCGGCTTAAAGCGGAATTCGTGGAGAACAGCGAACCTACAAGCGCCTACGGGACCAAAGCCCTAGGGGAGCCGCCGACAGTGCCCGGAGCGGCGGCTGTCAGGAACGCGGTACTCTACGCCACCGGAGTGTCGGTCAACAAAATACCCATGACCCCTCATTTGCTTTTTGAGGAATTCAGGAAAGCGGGTTTATTATGAGGTACGCTCCATGTATGATATAGAAGCGTTATACGAAGCGAAAAACGCCGCCCATGCGGTAGAGTTGCTGTGCGAACATCCCGAAGCCCGCATCATCGCCGGCGGCAGCGATGTGCTGATCGAAATCCGGGAAGGAAAACTGGCGGGATGTTCCCTGGTGAGCATACAAAAACTTGACGAACTGCGGGGGATAAGCCTGAACGGGGACGGCTCTATCCGCATAGGTTCCATGACGAGCATATCCCACATTGCCGCAGATCCCGTCATCCAAAAATACTTCGCCGTGCTTGGGGAGGCTGCGGTCACCATTGGGGGCCCCCAACTCCGCAATATCGCCACCATAGGGGGCAATGTCTGCAACGGTGTCACCTCCGCCGACACCGCCTCTACCCTTATGGCCTGGGATGCGGTGATGGAATATTTGGGTCCTTCGGGAACGCGGCGTGTACCCATAAAGGATCATTACATCAGCGCGGGAAAAACTTCCCTTGCCCGTGATGAAATTCTCCTGGCAATTAGCATCCCCAGGGAAAGTCATCAAAACTGTTTCGGTCATTATATCAAGTACGCCATGCGGGAAGCCCTGGACATCGCCACCCTGGGGTGTTCCGCCAACGTGCGGCTTTCAACGGACAAAATGCGGATTGAGCGGCTGCGCCTTGCCTATGGCGTGGCCGGCCCGATCCCCCTGCGCGCCCCCGGCGCGGAAGCCGCCGCAACAGGCAAACCCGTCTCCGAAGCCACCGTTACGGAAGCGGCCAGGGCCGTCCTTGACGACGTGAACCCCCGGACAAGCTGGCGGGCCAGCAGGGAGTTTCGCCTTCATCTGGCAGAAGAACTGGCAAAGCGCGCCATATGGGAATCCATCAGACGGGCGGGAGGATCAATATGACACAAACAGTACGCTGTAGGATAAACGGCAGGGAGACGGAGACGGCGGTGGATGTACGGGCCTCCCTTACGGATATGCTCAGAAACGAGTATCGCTTGACCAGTGTCAAAAAAGGCTGCGAAGTGGGAGAATGCGGAGCCTGCAACGTGATCATCAACGGAGAATGTTTCAACTCCTGCATATACCTTGCTGTCTGGGCCGACGGCAAGGAGATCACTACGACGGAAGGGCTTATCAGCGCCAATGGCGAACTTTCCGCCCTTCAGCAGGCTTTTATCGACGAAGGCGCGGTACAGTGCGGATTCTGCACCCCCGGCTTTCTCATGAGCGCTCAGGAGATCGTCGACTCTGGGAAGGAATATTCCGATGAGGAACTGCGGCGGCTCCTGGCCGGCCACCTCTGCCGCTGCACAGGGTACGAAAACATCTTTAGGGCGGTGAGAAAAGTAGCGCGGAAAGGATAGCAAGCCGAATGTCGAGTTTTGTTACCAATGCGTCCAATAGCCAAAACGCGCAAGGGATAGAAGCGGAAATCCCGCAAGCCCTCGCAGAGGGCTGAGGAATTGGAGCGGATAGCCCGGTCGCCTTAGGAAACGAAGTTTCCTAAGGCGATGCGCCCAAACTAAACTCGACATTCGGCCTGGTAATTTTAGTTGCGCAAGATTGACCCTAATGTATGGATTTCGTCTTTCAGTCATAATACTGCGTACTCTTTCTCCGGTTACTGTTCCTGTTCTTTCCATGGGACACGGATCGCTCCTTTCGAGTTGTACCTCAACATACCGCCGGAGGAAATCAGGGTATCCGCTTCTGTTACGGCTTCCACCGTCACCGTCTCTCCGGCTTCCCAAAGGCGGACTTCCGCGAAAGGGGAAGACCCCGCCCAGGGGCCAGGCCAAGGGACGCTCATGATCAGCGGCTCAAAGGAACGGGCCCGTATGCGGCGGCGGTCGAACCCGGATTGCACGGTCTTTTCCGCGATGGTGTCCCAGTCGGCAAGCCAGGGATCCTCTCGTATCTCCGGAGGAATATCGCCGCTCCTCAGCAGGGTCCGGAAGCGGGGCCAGTCGAGGCGGTCCGGACGCCTCCCGGCTGCGGCTACGGGGAGTTCGGCGGCGTTGTACGCAGCGGTAAGGGCGCGGTAAAACCATGCTTCCGGACCGGCTTCCCAGGTCAGGATGATACGGCCATTTTCGATGTCGAAGGGGGCAATGGCCCCTGCCGGACGCATAAAGCCGGGGGCAAGGCCGCGCTCCGGCCAGAAGGGGTAGGCCAGGACCGGGCTGGCCCATTCCGCGGGGAGATCCGCCTCCGGCAGGGTGGAGGCCGGCCCTTCACCGGAACGGAGATGGCCGTCCGGGTTGAACCACTCAACGCGCCACCGGGTCGGCCCCAGGATCGCTTCCCATGCCGGGGGCAGAGCGGGCAGGACAATCCGGCAGGATGGAGGGATGACCGGCTCCCGGCAGGCAAAGAAAGCAAACGCCAGGCTTAGGGGTAAAAGCGCCCGGCGGCTCGAAGAGGCTTTCGGCTTGAGACCGGACCGGGAGGCAAAAAATATTTCCAGAAAATCACACTTCGGAATAGAGAAAAATAAGATTTGTTTCATACTATACGGTATGGCACGTATATGCGTCCTGCTTTAATCAGGGGGCCGGAGCGTATAACAATTTTTGATAAATAACCCTATAGCCCTGGCCCTGTAAAACGGGCGCCTTGCGTCTTTTGCTTTTTTATTAGAACTTAAAAAACTACCGCCTATGACGGTGGTCATATACTGACGGCTATGCCATTAGAAAAACAGGAGGGTTGAACAAAGAGGATATTAAAGAGCGACTTCATGCGGAAACGTAGTGGAAACAAATCGCAGCATGATGCATAAACTGAACGGAAATTGACGGAAACTGGAGGGTATCTTAGGCCCCTTATAGGGGTCTGCTTAATAAAGCTACCACCTTTGGTGGTGGTTGTTTGCTTTTATGTTCGAGGGCGTTCCGTAGTTGTTCGAGATCAAACGGCCAGGCGTGATGGCGAAAGCCGAAGGGCACAGGACGGCGGAACTGGAAAAGCGGCTCAAGCAGAAGGACGAAGTGATAGCCGGGCTTGAGGAAGAACTCCTGGCCTTTAAAAAAAAGAATCCTGGCCGTTGATAGGCGAAGCAAAGATGCGCCTTGAGATCCGCGAGCAAGCGGAAAGGGATCTTATGCGGTTTAAAGCGAAGACCGAGCTTTCCCTGCCCGTCCTGCTCGGCTTCGCCGGGATACCGGAGCGGACCTGGCGGGAATGGCAGGAGCGGAGGGGCCTTGCAACCAGACATAACAGCAACATACCGCAGGGATATTGTCTTACGCCCGAAGAAACGGAGGCCATAGTGAACTATTGCCGTGTCAACTGCGCCCTGCATCCTGAGAAAGGCTGCCGGACGCTTTGTTGGGAGATGGTAGATAAAAACAGCTTGTGTGAGTGGGAGCAGCGTGTATAAGGTCATCAGCAGGCACAAACCGGCCAAAAAATGGGACGAACTCGTCGAACAGGCGGAAGGCGATTTCATCCA
>JAITBO010000181.1 GCA_031283505.1 Treponema sp.
AGGACTTGTTGTTTTTCTAAGAAACTGTTCAACCACTAGAAAGCTTTTGATATGGCTTTCTTTTACATCAATTATGGTTTTGTTTAAGAATCCATCATACTTTCTGGATCACCTCCAAAAAACAATATTTTTTGAAAGAAAATCAAAAGAACGCCGTGTTTTTTTCCGTTTTTTTGACTAAAATTGACCTACCATTCAGGTAGGCTCCAGGGTTGTTCCAAAAAATATAACATCCTGACACACTCAGGGGAAATTGACGGTACGAGTTGATTGAGGTATAGTTGAAAAATCGGGGAGTTGGCGAGTGGTTACGCCACTGGTTTTGGGAACCAGACGTCGCGGGTTCGAGTCCCGCCTCCCCGAATCGCTGTTCTGGTGAGGCATTACGCCTAAAAGTCGTCCTCCACGCCGCCCGGCGGGAACATATAGAGATTAGGCAGCTTAAACGACCTTTCCATAGAGTAGGACCCTGTAAGCAATATTTCACTCGTAACCGGAATCTTAAAGAAGTGAGTCAGAGGTTCCAGATTAGGCGATTCAATCTTGAGAGAATATTCAAAAACCTTATGAGTATTGACCGATTCCGCCGGGATGGAAGTGGGCCAGAAAGTAAATGTCCCTTCGGTATTGGAGACCATATCAAAGGGGTTCTGCCAGGAAGCGTCCTTCATGGCCACAAGATCCCCGTTCCGGAGGAGTTCTATCCTGGCCTCAGACAAAGGCTCAAAGTTAAGGCCGTTGAAGATGCGGCCTACAATCGTAGGGGGGTTGAAAACCGGGGTATTCGTTATCTTTTTGGGATCGGTGTTTTTGACCCCATGATTGATAAAAGGCCGCCGGTTGTGATTGACCTGCTCGATACCTTCATAGATAAGGCTGACGATTTCCGCCTCTTCCTGCTGATGGGCTATAGTCCCCTGCCCAATCCGGATAACCCCCCGGTTGGAACTGATGTAGTGCGGCCTGATACGGTTTAATACGTAACAGGCGGTATCAATACGGCATTGGCGGCAGGTACAAATTTCGCCCTTCTTGTCTTTTTCTATAGAATCGCAGACTTCGGTAACCTGAGCAAAAATTATATCTTCAACGGTATTATGAATTTCTGTAAACATAAATCCCCCTCTTTAGTATAGCCAATTCTGATAATTATGCAAGATTTCATATAACTTATTATAATGTAAACCATTTTCGTAAATAGGGTCTACAAAAATCCGAATAATCCTTAACGATTTGATAAAGCCTCCCACCACATCAGCCGAAAGGATCCCGCTGCTTTCGGTAAAACAGCGCCTTTCGTTCCGGACATACAGATCGGTCTCGAAAGAAACCGGTTCGGGTATATCAATGATGAGTTCCCCCGGACCTGCCGCCTGAGTCCCGATCCCGCCCGCAAGACGTGATAGTTTCGCGGCCAGGGCTTCCTCGTAACGGAAACGGGCCGTAATGTCCGTCAAATTCCCGTGTTTCGCCTCCTCAAAGGGAAATTCCGCCGCAACCGTGTAAAACTGGCCGTCCCGAACCTGCCGGGCAAGGGAGAACCGGGGATGGGAGCCCTCGGCAAGGAGGCCGAAGAGTCCCTGATCGTCCAGGTTGTAGAGGGCTTCTTTGGAAAAAACCCCGTCCCTCAGACCGGAGAGAACGGCGGTCTTTATCATGGCTGTGGCGGAACGCACAGACCGGTGCCAATAAACTGTCCGGTACATGAGGTACTTGGAAAACAGGACGGCTTCTACGCCGGGTATGCCCCGGGAATCTATGTCTATGCCCCGTTCCGGGTGGGGATAGAGGCGACTGTAGATAAAATCCACGTCTTGAGCACCGTAGGGAACCCCGCAGTACCAGGCGTCCCGGTTCAGATAATCCAGCTTGTCCGGGTCCAGGACGCCGGAGAGAAGTTTCCGGTAAAATCGCAGTTCGCTGCTGTCCGAAGCCGCGCATGGTTCCCGGGTGTCCACAATGGCGGCGGTCATTTCGGGGTCGGCGCCGGCTGCTCCCACCAGGCTTCTCAGGGGTTCGGCGCGGATAAGGTTGGCGGTAAGCGCCTCGTGAGGGATGAGGGGCAGTTCCTTGAGGGAGTGGGTATAGGGGAAATGCCCCAGGTCGTGGAGAAGTCCGGCGCACAGGAAAGAACGTACTCCCTCGGCGCTGAGCCAGGAATCGGCCCCCTTTTCCGCCAGGTTGATGAGAAGCCGCCGGGCCAGGTGGTACACTCCCAGAGAGTGGGCTGCCCGGGTATGGGTGGCGCCGGGGTAAACCTCATAAGCCGGGCCAAGTTGAAAGATCCGGGAGAGCCGCGTGAAAGGAACGGAGCGGATCAGGGCTGCCATGGCCGGGGTAAGGTAAATATGACCCCAAAGAACATCTCTAACCGGGTCCGTATACCCTTCCCGGAGGGCTGCCCATGCATTATCGTCCATAATATCCGCATACTACCTTCCTCCGCAAAAGCTGTCTATAGAGGCTGTCCAAAGCTGAAATTTCGGGAAAGCCTTTATAGTCCCCTATTTGCTTTTTCAGTAATAAAGAGTTACTATAATGTCATTATGAAAAAAAAGTTAATGAACAGACACTTGTACCATTATATCCCTATGGGTATATTAATGGGAGCGTTGATTTTGGTCTGGCCGGACGTTTCATTATTCCCGCAGGAGACTGATCCGGGAGAAACTTCCGGGGAGCTTATTGAAGCTATTGAACCTATTGAGGCAGTGAATATGGGGACAGTCATTCCCCAGCAGATACGCCGTCCTGTTGGCAGGGAAGACCCCCGGTATCCCCGGGATGCGATTATCGGGGAATTGGGACAGGGTTTGGCTCCCGGCACGGCCTACAGCTTTGCCCGTGAACTATTGTCGGCTCTGTTGGGGGGGACTACCGATTCGGCGGTCTTGAACAGCGTGAGTTCCAGCATGAGGGAAGAAATTACCGGTGTCCTGGAGGCGATAAACGCAAAAAAATACCGTATAGGCGGCGGTCATGAAGAAGACGATGGCGCCATATCCTTCCTTTTTCGGTTCATAGGCCGGGAACAAGGGGTGGCTGGAGAACTCTATTTACGCAAGGAAGAGGAAGCATGGCAGGCAGATGATATCATCATTGAAAAACCGCAGGATATTTTGGATGGGAGAAAGGCATATCCCTATGACTTTACTCCCTATGAACGCTTTTTCTAACAGCAAGTTGGTGGTGATCTACAAAGTATGTATGGAGGGATAAAGACAACAGGGGCACAAGGGAATACTATGGAATGATGCAAATAACCATAAAAATCAAGTGCCCCCATTGCCACAGCCCTAACATAACCAGAAACGGGAAAAAGAACAAGAGTAAACAAAATTGGAGGTGATCCAGAAAGTATGATGAGTTCTCAAACAAAACCATAATTGATGTAAAAGAAGGCCATATCAAACGCTTTCTAGTGGTTGAACAACTTCTTAGAAAAACAACAAGTCCTGCGAAATACCCACCTGATCCGATGCCTCAGCCGGCAATTGTTCCCTTCTATCCCTACCGTGTACTCTTTCCCTACTTCGTGCTTGTCTTCCCAAAACGCCGAAAGAATGCTGTCCCAATTATCCGTTGCTACCATGTCA
>JAITBO010000110.1 GCA_031283505.1 Treponema sp.
TATATTGTCTTTCTTCCATATAGTTAACAATATAATGTAATATTTTTTCAATTTTCTCCATTTTTTCTACTCTTTTTGATGTTTCCATCTTTTTTCTCCTATATTAAAAATTAGGAAAAATTGAAGTTTTTTTAATCTAACTTATTTCTTATACCAACTTGTTGGCCAGTGTATTTTGAATAAAAAGAAATAAAAAAGCAAATTTCTTGTCTTTTAAAATATGTTGTATGAAAAGAAGATGAATGACAATTTTATTCTAATTATGGAGGAAAAATAAACAATTTAAGGAGAGTTGCTATGAAAAGAGATTTGGTTAAAAAGGTTGTTAGTCTTAGAGAAAAACTCTTTGCTAAAAAATGTTTTCAGGAAGCTGAAAATCCAACAAAGGAGCTGGAAGGACTGCTTAGAGACTGGTCAGAATTTGGGGAAGTAGAAGATACAGAAGAGTTTCTCGACGAAGTCAGAATACTTGTTCCCCAAGTAACAGGAAGACCTCTTGACAGAAGTTTTAAAAGACTTCTAAATGATTGGTCTGAATTTGGAGAAGTGGAAGACACTGACGAATTCATCGAACAAATTATAAAGGCTGTAAAACGAGCAGGAGGACCTGTCCTAAAGTTGGACTACTTATAGTAAAAAACAAATTTCTTCTCCTTTAAAATATGTTGTATATATGAAACGCAGAAATATCAATCCGATGGACAAAAAGGAATTTGAAGTGTATACCCAAAAGATAGTTGATACTTTGGGAGACGACATTTCAGGTTTTTTTACCGTGGGGCCCGGGAGGCGGCGGTTGACCAACTGCTCCAAACGGCGCAAAGATACTGACCGGTAAACCCCATGGTCAGAATTTTAACGTGAGATTTTCCGGGGATTCGGTCAGTTTTTTACGTGAGACTTCACGCCCCCTGACAGTGCAAATTTACACTTTTTTTAATTTTTTTCCTGTTTCCTGAGAAAGGCCGGGTATCTCCGTATAAGGACATACCGGCCTTTTTTATTGTTTTTAGCTAACGAGTCATTCGCTCTAGCCGGCGAGTTATCCGCTATAGCTAGCCCATTGGCTATAGCTAACAACTTAGCGGCTATAGCCAACAAAACAAGGAGTATCGTATGAGTACCGGCTGGATGCCCGGAACAAAAGAGGGGCAGTTATCACTCACGAAAGACTGGAAGGCAGTTATGACCACAGATGTGATGGCCTGGAGTAATCTTCCGGATCCGTTCACAGCATTAAGGAAAAAAGTGTCTCAGCGGATTTGTAAAGTCCCATGCGTTGCGGTTAATACATCATCCATTGCAGCCGGCAACTCGCCGGTTCCAGTCAACAAAACAAGAGGCAAAGAAGGAATGTATAAAATGAGAAGCAAGGTTTGGACAAATATATTGATGATCACGGTCTTGTCCTTGAGTATCCTGCTTGCGGGTTGTGAAGACAAGATAATATTGTCCGATGCAAAAGCTATAACTTCTTTTGTCATAGGGCCCGCAGCCGGTGAGATTGGCGAACAGACCATTAACGTTACAGTGCCCTATGGTACGGATATTACCAATCTTTCGCCGGTCGAGGTAGTGTGTTTCCATGTTTAGATTTTTACATGGCGCAAACGTTCCCTTATGGTTAGATTTAACGTGGCGCAATTCGATCCATTGACAACAGGAAAAACCACGGATAAGCTCAATATAGGGCGTGTTATTGACGATAATAGATGATATACGTGTAATTAGCGGGAGCGGGTCATGGCAACAAAAAAAAATCCTTCAATATACGATGATCGTAGTACAATCGGGTCCTCCGATGAACTTGATGAGTACGGTGTATGGGTAAAACTTGAACCCCAGGATCTAGGTGAAAATCCGGACCAGGATGACGTTTCCTTTCCCGATTTGGAAAATTTTTCTGATTTTTCCTTGGATGAAACCACTTCCGGGGATTTATCCTTTGAGGATTTCAACGATTCCACCGGTATTGACGACGCCGGCTTTGATGACGTAGAAGCGGTGCGGATGGATATGCAATCCCCTCTCCCTGAACAAGCGGCGCCCCCGGTTACCGCCCCCAGCGAACCGGCGGCAGGGCCGGCGGATCTTTCCACCCAGTTGTTGATTAAAATCGCCGATGAACTGTCTTCAATAAAAAGTGAATTATCCAGCCTTAAGGGCGAACTTTCGGTGATCCACGGCGAAAGGCCGGACCGGGACGAGGCTGAGGGGGCCGGGTTCTTTGATGAAGAAGATGATGACAAAATCGCCCTAACCGGGGATGAACTTAACAATATTATTCATACCGCGGATTTTACCGAGGAGACCGGGGCGGACGCCGGAGAAAACTTCAACGACGATTACATTTCTCTGGAGGAGCCGGGGGGGGCCGTTGGTTTATCCCCCGGTCCGGCGGTAGAAAATTCCGGTGAAGAGATCCTCTACGACGGACTGGGCAGACCGCTGAAGGGCGCACCCGCGGAAAGCTCCGGCGTCATCCCTCCAGAAGAGCCGGTTCCCGCCGGGGCGGACAAAACCGAAGATTTTCCGGGGGAGATCCTTTACGACGGACTGGGCAGACCGTTGACCCGTGCGTCCGCGGAAAGTGAAGAAACGGTCCTTGAATTGAGGGACACCGATGTTTTAAAGACCCTCAGAAAAAGCGGAGTGGATCCCATGACTCCTCCCCCGGATGATGTAAGCTACCTTGAGGATGATCCCCTGGCGGAAGAACAGATAGATCTGTCCGATGCGATTATCGACGAACCGGATCTCAGTGCAGGTATCAAAGAGACACCCCTGGAAGAACCAACCCCGGACACCCTTTCCCTGATCGATTTTGACGATATGAATGATGTGGATATGCCCAAGGTTAATGACGATCTTTTTGAGGATGTTTCCTTTGACGATATCGCAAGCGGGGATAAAGCCGCAGACAGCTCTGAAACCGCCGCCGTTGAAAGTGAGCCCGTCGGCTCCGATTTCATCGACGTATCCTTTGACGAACTCCTTACTACCGGCGCAGAGGATGAAACGCCCCTTGAGATTTCCGGCGATGATCTAAGTTTTGAAATGCTCAACGAAGACGCAAAGCTTCCCATTCAGGAAAATATTCAGGATAATGTTATTACCGACGATTCGTTTGAGTCCATATCTCTGGATGATGACGGTGAGAAACCGGCAGCGGCGGAAGCAGCGGAACTAGATGAGGATCTTGAACAAGCTCTGCCGGATGATATGAAGATCAATCTGGATTTCCCCCCGCTGGACTTGCCAACCCAGGAAATTGACGAGAGCTTTAATGATTTGGAGCTTGATGATAAAAATTTTGACGGTCCCGGCGCCGTGGATACCGCGGACGCCGGGGATCTGACTATAGAAGTACCGGAGGATTTTTCAATAGAAATTCCAACTCAACCGGACTCCGACATGGAGGTTCCCTCCACTATAAAGGTTGAACTGAAAAATGTGCTCGCCTATTTGGATAAACTTTTAGAATCTCTCCCCGAGGAAAAAATTGAAGAATTTGCCAAATCCGAATATTTTGATACCTACAAAAAACTTTTTGAGGAATTAGGTATAAGTTAATGGGGCTTTTGAATAAAGTTTTTTCCAAAGAATTGTCCCTGGAATTAAGCGAAGCCGGTAAGGCTCTGCGGGACAGGCTGATCCGGCTCTCGTCAAAAAACTCATCCGCCTATACCGCACTTAGTCTTTTAAAAGGGTACGGCTCCTTTAAAATAGGCGCGTGCCTGGAATTGAAGGATGACGCTTATAAAAGCTATGCCTCCGTAGGATTAGGGGTTGGCAAGATTAGTATACCCGCGGTCTCGGCGGAGCTACCCGGAGAGAAGCAGCCTTTTTTCAAAATACCCAATCCGGAATCCCTTGGCTTTAAATTCTTCACCCCAGGCATGAATTTCTGGATGTTTACCCTGGATGAGCTCCGGCCATGCTGTTACCTGCTGTTTGCGGTGGAGGAAGACGGTTCCGGCTTTAATCCTCAAACAATAGCATTACTCCTTCCGGAAACCAATAAAGTTTTTTTCCCACCCGAAAGCCCGATGGAACCGGTGCCCGATGGATTTGATCTGGATCTGCCCAAAGAAATAACAAATGAGGAAGAGGAGATTCCGGAAGAAATTATTCAGGAAAACGAAACTTCCACGGAGGCTGTCCCCGTCCTCAAAGTTGAGGTGGAAGAAACAGCGGAGGGTGTACGCGCAAAAATTGCGGGATATCATCAAAGTAATTTCAATTTTCAAGGTGTACTTCTTGAGGCACCGGAGGGATCTCCAAAAAACAGTGACGCTTCTTTTCCCGAACGTGTTTCGGTCATGGCCGGCGCGCTTGGTTTAATTGTGGTTCTTCCCTCTAAACGGGTACTTATCCTGTTTCCCCTGCATCTGGATCGGGAACTTATCGCCCACCGGCTTTCCACAAGCCTGGTAACCGAAGCCTTGGTTTGTTTTGAAGCGGATAATCTGGATAAGACCCTGGAGCTGATCCGGCCCTACCTATAATATGCTTGAACGGCTTGCTCCAACGGGGAGCGGTTTCCCCACCGTTTATATCGGAGATCATACACTACATTCCCGGTACAATCCTCTCGCGGAGGCGGAAAGGTATATCAATTCCCTCCACTTCCGGGAGGAGGTCCGTTTTTTTATTCTTCTGGAACCCGCCTTGGGTTATATCGCCCGGACGCTGAGGGAAAAGTTCCCACACACCGTTATTTTAACCCTCCATGTTTCTGATTTTTTTTCCGTCAATGAAATAAGTCCGGTTAACGCCGCCTTTACAGATGCGGTATGGAGTCCCGGTTCAGGGGAAACTCTGCTGCATTTTCTGGAAAATCATATACCGGATACGGAAGCGGCGTCGGTGGCCATAGTTGAATGGCGGCCCGCCCAGACAGCCTTCGGCGGGGCATATCTCAGTCTCCTCGCGGAAATCGTGGAATACCTGAAAAGGGCGGACGCCAATAAACGGACAGCGGATAATTTTGGAAGACGGTGGTTTAAAAATGTATTTAAAAATCTTCGGCTGTTAAAAAAATCGCTCCGTTTCCATCCTTTTCCTTCTCCCGTAGTAATCACCGGCGCAGGACCTGGCCTGGAGGAAACTATCCCTCTTCTTACGGAACAGAAAAAGCATTCCTCCCTTTTCATCCTGGCAGTTTCATCCTCCGCCCCGGCGCTTCTGGCCGCAGGTTTACGGCCGGATTTGATACTCACCACAGACGGCGGAAACTGGGCCTTGCTGCATCTCTACGAAGCGCTCAGGGCTACGGGGGAGGGAATTCCGGCCTTTGCCGCAGGGATTACCGCTGCCCTCCCCTCTCAGTTCGCCGAGTTGTCCTGGTTTCCCATAAGCGACGGCTCCCTCTGGCAGAACCTTCTGCTGCGTAGTACGGGTCTTCCCTTTGCCGCCCTCCCCCAGCGGGGAACTGTAACCGCCGCCGCCTTGGATCTTGGGTTTACCCTCTTCCATGGCCCGGTTTATATAACCGGAGCGGATTTTGGCCATCGGGATATTCAAACCCACGCCAGGCCCTATAGTTTTGAACGGCTCCTTACGGAAAGAGCTTCCCGGCTTAATCCTTCGTACTCCCAAACCTTTGTCCGCGCTTCCGCCATCGCGGCCTCGGGCAGTCATGGCATTTATGCCCAGTGGTTTGCCCGGAAAATGGCTGCTTATCCGGACCGCCTCTTTTCTCTGGGAAACAACAATCCTATTTTTGATAAACGCAGTACCGGTATTTTTCCACGGGAATCAATGCCTGTAAAAGATTTCCCCGTAGAAATAGTAATACCGAATGATAAACCATCCGCAGAAACAGCATCAACCGTATTACTGCGGGCGCTGGAATCCGGTGAAACCCGGGAGATACTTCTGCGGGAACTGGGCCCCCTGCTTTTCCCCTCCCCGGCCTCTGCCAAGGCGCCTAAGGTGGAAAAAGTCCGTGAAGAAATATACGCAGCCGCCGGGGTGGGTCATGGATAAGGGTTTTTTCTTTGAGCGTAATCTATTAGCCCTCTCCCGGTTTGACCCCGCCCTCTGTTCCCGCCTGTCCGGAGCTGAAACTACCAAAGGTAGATATAAATTTATCGATTCCCGTTTCGGAGAATCTATTCCCGCTTTACTGGATTCCTCCGGCGCCGCCCATCCGCTACATTCCCTGGTGGACCCCCGGAAAGAAGGGAAACGCCTGGTTTCCACCCTTGGCACTGAGGGATTCCTCATCCTCTTCGGTTTGGGCGGCGGATTCCATGTGGAAGCTGCCCTTGAACGGCCCGGAACCGAGGAAGTTACGGTGGTTGATTTTGATATTCACGGCGTAGCGGAACTGTTAAGCTCCCGGGAATATATCGGTATCTTTAACGACCCCCGGTTACGCCTGCTGGTGGATCCTTCCCGGGAAACCCTGGAAAAGCATATCCTGGACCGGTACAAGCCCGGTATCTGCGGCGGCATCGCCGTACTGCCCCTGCGTACCAGAACCGACCTTGGGCGCCCGCTGTTCACCGAGGCCGGAGAGGCGATTAAGTCCGCCATAGACGTGGTGTCCGCAGATTATTCAGTTCAAGCCTATTTCGGGAAGCGGTGGTTTTCCAACATCATCCATAATCTGCATCACGCAGAACAGAGCGCCCCTGCCCTTCCCCCTATCCGCAATGCCGCGGTATGCGCCGCAGGGCCAAGTCTGGATACTCAACTGCTGCGACTGCTGGAAAAAAAGAAACGCCCCTTCATTATTGCTGCGGATACTTCCCTGCCATGCCTGCTCAACGCCGGCCTGGAACCGGACGCGGTAGTTTCCATTGATTGTCAACATATCAGCTACTATCACTTTATGGCGGGGCTTCCCAAACATACCCTGCTCTTTCTTGACCTGGCCAGCCCACCCCTTGTGGCATCCCGCTCAAGCCGGCCTTATTTTTTTTCCGGCGGCCATCCCCTAACCCGTTATCTGTCCCGGTACTGGCGGCCCATACCGGAACTTGACACCTCCGGAGCAAATGTTACTTATGCGGCCCTATCCCTCTCTGAATACCTTGGCGCCAGGAATGTTGAGTTATACGGAGCCGATTTTTCCTACCCCCTGGGGGTCAGCTACGCCCGGGGAAGCTATATCCGTACGCTCTTTGAAAATCGTCAGAATCGCTGCGCTTCCCTGGAAACCCTGCACTCCGCTTTTCTTTACAGGACGCCCCTTTCCAAACAGAGCCCGAAAGAAAAACCCTGGTACTATGAAACGAAACCCCTAACCCTGTACCGGCAGCGGCTTGAAGACAGGGTCCGCAGTAGTACCACAAGCGTATCCATCGTTCCGGGCATGGGCGCTCCCATACACCTGAAAGCCGGACCGGAGAAAACGGTCTCCGCGGGAAGCGTGTACCGGCTTTTTTCATCCGGCAAAGCAGCCATGGGCGCCTGGGAATTCCTCGGCCAATACCGGAGTGAAATAGAATCCTTACCGGCCCTACGCGGACCGGTACAGCCCTATCTTACCGCCCTTTCCCGGAAAGACAGCATAATTTTTACTACCCTGCTCCCCTCTATGGCAGCCGTGAAACGCCGGTTTCCGGACTTAGACAATCCCGGCGTACTCCAGGCGGTACGGGAATACTGCATTGAAGAATTAACCAAGGTTGCCGGTCCCCCCCCTATGGACCTCGGTTAGGTTTCCGGGAACCCACGGGAACGGGTTATGGGGGCCTTTGTTCGCGGGGCTTGGTTGCAGGCTGGGTGGGCTGCGTTCCCCACCCAGCCTGCCGCACCGGTTCTGCGAATCGGGCCGGGGGAGCCGCCAAAATGCACCTGCGGCTGCCCCGGCCCCCGCCCGCTTGCGGCCCGCCGCCCCCCCGTGCTATGTATAGAACCTTTGGAAACACACGGAAAAACTTGCTTTTGCGTAAGGTGAGTAGTAATTGCTTTTTCCCTCCCGCAGTGGATTTCCGCAGAAGGGGCAGCGGCCGGCTTCCTCTTGTGTATATATTTCCCGTTCTCCCTGTTTGATGCAGGACCGAAGGTACTCAATGATGGACCTTTTGAACTCCCCCGGATTTTCCTGAAGCTGCTGTTCCCAGGCGGAAGTTTCCCCCACATCGGCGATACGCCGGAGATGTTCATCTCTCTGTAATTGTTTGAGCAGGAACAGCCCTTTATTGGCGGCCTAGAGTTTTTTCTTATCCTCCCGGATATACCCTCGGTCAAACAGGTTCTTGATGATACTGGACCGGGTAGCGGGCATTCCCAAACCAATGAGCTTTGCCTCCTCTTTGTTTCGGGGATTTTCCACAAAGGCCAAAAGGGTACCCTGCGAGAATTCTTTTTGCGGGGAAGTTTTCTTGTTCAGGATTTCCAGCTTTAATAGGACGCAGGACTTTTCATCGAATTGATCTACTTCCTGATCTTCCTCCCCATCCGGCGCTTCTTTCAGGGTTGCCTTGAATCCCTCCTGAATCACCTCGTTGATAGTAGACTTGAAAGCATACTGATATGATGTGCCCCTTGTCAATAGTTTTCAAACAAAAATCTTAAAGTATTTATTTTCCTCCTCTCCTCTTAAATCAGTAAACGCCCAAACTGATACATCAAATATTAGACTTGTTTAATAACCACAAAAATGATATATAAGATGGCATGGGAAGGGGAAAAAAGGCGGCGGATGCCAAAGCGGTTCTTTTTAAGCGGTTGTACGGCGTAAAACCCGATACGTTTCATAAAATGCTGTCGATTCTCCAAAAAGAGTTTGACGCATTGCATAAAAACGG